>WJJD01000165.1 GCA_014729915.1 Candidatus Woesearchaeota archaeon
ATACCAGGCATAGCAGGGGGGCCAACAGCTTACCCGGGGAACAGGATACCTATTGGAGGCGGCAGGCATGCACAGCCTTGGTATGATGCAAATACAGGGGCAATCGTGAGGGTTGATATAAACTAAAATGGCAGAAAATTTATTTTTCATAATGGGACTGCATGAGGCACAGGATGGAGATATAAGGCCGACTCTCTCTTTAAACCAGGGGAACCTGATAGCTATAAAAGATGCAATTATTAATATTGCACAAATAAATGAAAATGAAGAACTGACTGATGAGCAGAAAAAAGAGCAATTAAAGGAAATCTCTGAGTCTGTTGGTAAAGCACAGGAGGAACTGATTATGTCATTGCCAGGTTTTCATATAATAGCTATGCGCCCTGTAATCGGAGAACAGGTAATGCGACTTCCAATAAAAGATGAAATTTATCAGGCAGCGCAGAATGCTCCGTACCTTAGAATCTATGCGATCACTTTTGATGAGCTTAATAATCAGGGGAATCAGGCAAGTGCCTGGACTGTAGAGGGCATTCCGATCCAGGAAGATGTTGAGGACCTTAAGCGGGAAGCACAAAGAAGATACAGGGAGCTACAAAGAGGAGACGAAAAAGAAAATGACGAAAAGCCTGATCAGGAACCATTGCCCAAGGCAGAAGCTACAGATCCACCTGAGATTCAGATAACAAAGGTTTTGCCTGCTGGAGAAGGGAAGTATTATGTAGAGTTTGAAGTTAATGAAAATGTATTGTTGTTAACTTTAGCTCCTCAAATGCAAGAGGAAATTTCAAGAGAATTGTTGGAAAATGTTCTTTCGATGCAGTATCAACAGTTTAACCAGATTCCGGAGATGAAAGAAAAATTTTTTGATGATGATGGGAAACTTAATCTTATATTTATACAGCAACAGCAACCAGTTCCATTCGGTCAAATTCAATTCTTTGGGGCAGGAAACAATAATTTGGGAAATATGCCTGCAAATATGCACATAGCACTGCGTACTTTTAAAGGAGAAAAAAATGCAGATGATTTTGTTGCTCATCTTCATCCTGAACAAGTTGATTCATGGACGATTCATTCTGAAAATCTTCAGCAAAGGGCTAATGCAGCAATTGAGGCTGCTGAAGAGCATATTCTTAATGATGAAAAGGATATCTATGATATCCTGACTGAGCTGAGGGATTATATTAAGGGAAGAGAGGTTCCTGAGGAAGAAGGAGAAGAGACAACTCAACAACCTATACAAAGCGAATTAGAACTAGTTAAAAAACTAGATAAAGAAATTACTGAAGTTATTCAGGTATGTGAAGAAGTGATATCCGGAACAAGAGCTGAAGAAACATTTAGAATCCAAGCATTTTTAAATGAACTTAGAGAAAGACTTAAAGGTGCCCATGATGGAATGGAGGTTCCTCTTGATGAATTGGAAACAATTGAAGAAAATGGTCAACAAGAACAGAAAAAAATAAGGGATATATTTGCTGATAAAATTGGTGAAGATTGTCAAAAATTATTGGATATAAAAAATAAAGAAGAAGCGGATATAGAAAAAATAAATTTAGCTGAGAATATGGATGAACAATTCAGACAACAACTAATTTCAGCTTTAAAATCTAGAAACGAATTCATTCAAAGTTTAATCGATTATGTTGGTCAATATTTTGCAAGACACAGAAATTTGATAGGTTTTGTTAAGAATTCAAGTTGGAATGAGAAAATAGATTCTATTATTGATGAAATCCATGGAAATATTAATGAAGAGACCAATCCTCAGGACCCAGAAGGTCCTTATCAAAGGATACAGGAACTGATAAATAGACTGAAAAGCTTAAAACAAGCTAAAATACTTCCTTTAAAGAAAAGTATGGAACAATTAGTACAATCAATCGACCAATACCTCCAATACACAAGACAGATCCATGCAGGCCTTGAGGCGGAACTTTCAAAAGTAGGTAACCAGGAAACAACAGAAACAATAGAAACAACTGAATAAATATTTAATAATTATTTTTTCTTTGGAGTCTGATTAAAATTTCGATGTTTTTATCTCTCTTTTGATACCTTTTTTATATAGTATAAACTTTTATTTTGCTCTAATTACAACTCTTTTTAAAAATTACTTTCTATCCTCCTCTCCTCAAATCCAGCTCAACCAATAATAAAAATCGCAGGGCGATTTTTATTAAAGTATTTGTTTAATTGCATTTAAATCATAAAGAATAAGATTATTTTTCTTAATTTTTTTTGAAAATGATTTTGCAAATATAACAAACTTTTCTCTTCTATTGGATTTATTCCATTCTACATAGTCTGCTTTGTCTTTTAGCTCTTTGAAGATTTTTCCGGGATTGCAATTATCTTTCCATTTGCACTCTCCGAATAAAATCTCTTTTTTATCCTTGTTTATAGCACAGATATCAAATTCATAGATATTTTTTCCTTTTTCTCCTTTAAATTTTCCCCATTGTTTACCATAAAATCCAAAATCAAAAAATTTGGTCTCTTTTAAAAAATTAATACAAAATTCTTCAAATATTTTTCCAAGGAACTGATTGAAATTTTTATTAAAAATATTCTTTATTTCCTGAAAATTCTCGGTTTCAATGTAATATTCATATCTTTTTAAAAAATTAAACCAAAAAATAATAAAATTGTTTTTAAGTTTATAAATACCTGCTTTTCTCTTGTTTACAACAGGCAGCTCCCTTTTAATAAGATTATATTCTTTTCTAAGAAGAGTAATATATCTGTTTGTCCTGTTAGTATCATTCTCAAAGTATGATGCAATTTCACTTAATGTTGTTTTTCCAGATGCGATAGCTAAAAGAACTGTAAAATAAATTTTATGATCTCCACCAAATTCACTTACTAATATATTTTTACCTTCGTTAAAAACAGACCTGATATTACTGTGAAAAAATAAATTCAGAAAGTTGTCAAACGACTTCACACTAAAAAGTTCAAGCATGTCATAGAACCTTGGAATTCCTCCAAAAATTGCCCAGAATTTTATTTTTTCTTCAATCTTTTTTAACCCTAGATCATCGAGAATCCCAAAACAGGTTTTCAAGTTGAATTCCTGTAATTTAATTTCAATATCTTTTCTTCCATATAATGCTTTCGAATAATCATGAAAAATTTTATTTAAAAGAGAGTAGCTTGAACCAGAAACAAATATGCTTAATTTTTTATTTTTTCTTCTATATTCATCAAAATATTTTTGGACAATAGAATAAATGCTTTTATCAATAAAATAAAAATTCTGAAACTCATCAAAAAAAATATATTCATATTTTTCAAAGATATATCTTGTAAAATCAAGAGATGAATTAAAAAGAGGTATGCTGAATTCCTGATTTGCATACTTTAAAAATGAAGAGAGACTCATATCTTTTGGAGTAAAGACATACAAATATTCTTTACCTTCTAATACATGTGATATAAGTCTTGTTTTGCCGATTCTTCTAAGTCCATTTACAATTACTAAATTTGTTGTTTTTGAATTAACAGCTTTTTTTAAAAGCTCTATTTCTTTTTCTCTATTATAAAATTTCATTTTATATACATTTGATGTATAATACATAGCATGTATATATATTTTTTGCTTTATGGATTTTTCTTTGAAAAATCCATCTGGTTTTGCATAGTGTCATTTATCTAGAGAGATCAGGTTATTCTTTAGCCACAATTAAACAAACCAATAATAAAAATCGCAGGGCGATTTTTATTAAAGTATTTGTTTCATGTCATTTAAATCATAAAGAATAAGATTATTTTTTTTAATTTTTTTTGAAAATGATTTTGCAAATATGACAAACTTTTCTCTTCTATTGGATTTATTCCATTCTACATAGCCTGCTTTGTCTTTTAATTCCTGGAAAATTTTTCCGGGATTGCAATTATCTTTCCATTTGCACTCTCCGAATAAAATCTCTTTTTTATCCTTGTTTATAGCACAGATATCAAATTCATAGATATTTTTTCCTTTTTCTCCTTTGAATTTTCCCCATTGTTTTCCGACTGCATCATATTTTAAGTCAATGAGATTTTTTTTTATTAAGTTCCTGCATATTTTCTCAAATCCAAAAGAAATATGTTTTTTGATATTTGTTCTAAGTAATTTTTTTACTTTTTTTTCATTTTGAGTTTCAAGCAGCTCAGAATATCTCCACACATTTTTAAACCAGAACAAAAAAATATTATTTGTGATTGTATATATTCCTGTTTTTTTACTTTCTGTAATCGGAATTTCCCTTTTTATCAATTCAAAATCTTGTTTTAATGCTGTCATGTATTTTGATATACTGGTCTGTTTTTTTCCGACAAAGCCCGCAATTTGAGAATACCTGTTTTTTCCCTGTGAAATTGCTGAAAGTATTGAAAAATACATCTTATGTTCGCTTCCGAATTCTTCTTTGAGCATAGTCCGTACCTCTTCATAGAGTGGTTTCGGATAAGTTATAAATGAATCAAGAATAAAATCAAAAAAATCAAATTTTTTTAATTTTTCAATTAATTCATAATATTTTGGAATTCCTCCAAAAACCGAATATAGTTTTATTGTATCCTCAACAGATATTTTCAAATCAGTACACACATCATTTATTGTTTGAAAATCAAGTTCATTTAGTCTGATAATTATATCAAATCTTCCATACAACGGACTTTTATATTCTTCAACAATAGTTTTCATGCTTGAAATTAATGAACCTGTAATTATTAATTTTGGTTTATATTTGTCAATTTGTCTTTGAAGATCAAATAAGTAAGAGCTTTCAACCTTAGCTAAGTTTTGGAGCTCATCAATAAATATTATTTTGTTTTTCAGATGAAAAAATGCAAATTCAAAAAATTCTTTGAAAGTGTTAACAGAAGGGAAATGAAACTCAGGATATTCACTTCTCCAGTTTCTTATTATTTCTTTTTGAGTTTTTTCTGCAGGTACAAATAATGTGATACAATCAAAAGTATGCTCAATCAGTCTTGTTTTTCCGATCCTCCTTCTTCCTATTACTGCTATCCTGAAATCTTTTTGGAGGTTTTTTAAGGTTTCAATCTCTTTTTCTCGATTGTAGAATTTCATTTCTTATACTTTTAAGGTATAATACTTATTAAGTATATAAATTTTATGGATTTTTCTTTGAAAAATCCATCTGGTTTTGCATAGTGTCATTTATATAGAAGGATCAGGTTATTCTTTAGCCACAATTAAATCAACCAATAATAAAAATCGCAGGGCGATTTTTATTAAAGTATTTGTTTAATGGCATTTAAATCATAAAGAATAAGATTATTTTTTTTAATTTTTTTTGAAAATGATTTTGCAAATATGACAAACTTTTCTCTTCTATTGGATTTATTCCACTCTACATAGCCTGCTTTGTCTTTTAATTCCTGGAAAATTTTTTCAGGATTGCAATTATCTTTCCATTTGCACTCTCCGAACAAAATCTCTTTTTTATCCTTGTTTATTGCACAGATGTCGATTTCAAGATTTTTTCTTTTTTTATCCTTTCTGTAATGGCCCCACCATTTTCCTACATTTGGATAGTCATAAAAATTATTTTGTACAAATTCTTTACAGAAATCTTCAAACTGGAGACCAAAAAATGAGTTGATATTTTTTTTAATTATTTTATTTATATAACTAAAATTTTCAGATTCATAATAACTGTAGTTTTTAAAAATAAATCTGAACCAGAACTTAAAAAAATTGTCTTTTAAAAAATATCTTCCTTTTTTTGAGTTAGGATTTTTTGTTACAGGCAAAACATACTTAACAATATCCAACAAGTCTATGAGATCATAAAGATAAGGAGACAATGAAGTGGCTTTTATGTCAACCAAATTACTGATTTCATTTTTTGTTGTTTTTCCATTAGCTAATGCAGATAATATTGAATAATATGTTTTGTGCTCTTTTCCAAATTCTTCTATAATTATATCTCTGATTTCGTTTTTTAAAGGTGCATACCTTCTTAAAATTAGTTTTGAAAAAATTTCATTGATGTTTTTGACATCGTAAAAGTCCATTAAAGCATAATAATTGATAACTCCTCCGAACATTAAATAAATTTTGATTTTATCTTCAAAATTCCTGATTTCAAAATCATCTAGTATTTGATTGATCAATGAAAAATCAAATGATTTTAAATATAATATATTTTGGGCTCTTTTAAATAATGGTGCTTTATTTTCTATAAATATCTTTTTTATCATTCCAATGCTTGATCCTGGAAAAATGAATAATATTTTTGAGTTCTTATGATTCAAATCCCAGTGCTTTTGAAATTGATTAATTATTGAAGGATTAATTGATAAAAATCGTTGAAATTCATCAAAAACAAAAATGCATTCTTTTTTTTTTCCAAGTGTAAATAATAATTGGATAAATTCTTCCCAAGTCTCTATTTTTATTAAAGGATCAATTGCAAACCTTTCCTTGAGTTCATTAAAATATTCACTGATAAGAATAGCTTCAGATTTTTTATTGTCAACATAAAAATAAACATGGCCATGGATTCTTTTTATTAATTCGGTTTTTCCGATACGTCTTCTTCCTGTAACTACAAGGATAGATGGTTTTTTGTTTTTGAAGTGATTTATTTCCTTTAATTCTTTAGTACGATTGTAAAATTTCATTTGATTATAAAAATAATCATTATAAAAATAATCATATTTATAAACTTTATGGATTTTTGACAAAAATCCATTAGATAAACGTTCTAACTTGAAAATTTTCTTTTTTTAAACAGTCTAATTGCTTCAAAGTCATCGATGGGTATTTATAAATACGATATTTGTAGTTTCCTTAAGCTCAATTCAAAAGGAGGCAGACAAAATTGAAAAACAAAAATAAAGTTAAGGTAGGTTTTATTGCAGAAGGCACAACTTGTGCAAGTTGTGAAAAGATAATCAAGATGCAGGCAAAAGAAGTTGAAGGAGTAGAAGACATAGATTTTGATCTTTCTACTGAATCAGGCTATGTTACGTTTGATAAGACAAAGACTGATATTGATGAGATATTATACAAGATAGAAGAAAAAGGTTTTACCTGTTTTATTCTTGATGAATCAACTCAAAAAAAACAAAAAAATATTGTTGGCTGGATTTTTGGTCTTATCGGACTTGCTGTTGTTTTTTATTTTTTATTTACAATTTCAGAAACTGTTCATCTGCCTGAGATCCAGAGAGACATGGGATACGGACTGTTGTTTGCAACTGGGCTTTTGACAGGCATACACTGTGTCTCGATGTGCGGGGGATTTGTTGTCTCATATACTGCTGATGCTGCAAAAAAAAAAAAAAGCTCCCATAAGTCCCATTTTATGTACGGCATTGGAAAGACAATATCATATACAGTTATTGGAGCTGGTTTCGGGTTACTAGGATCAATTATTGCATTTACTCCGAAGCTTAGGGGAATTGCAGGGATTTTTGCAGGTCTTTTTTTGGTCCTGTATGGCCTCAAGATGCTCAATATATTTCCAGTATTAAGAAAGATACAATTCAAGACACCCGGTTTCATATCAAGGTTTGCGGGAAAAAAGTCGGAAAGTACGTCAAGCCCTCTTGTGATCGGACTTTTGAATGGTCTGATGATTGCTTGCGGTCCTTTGCAGGCAATATATATAATGGCTGCAGGGACCGGAGACATATTTGAGGGCGCAAAACTGCTGTTTGTGTTTGCCTTAGGAACCCTGCCTGTCATGCTTGGCTTCGGATACATAACAAGCATAATATCAAAAAAAGCCACTCATAAACTACTTAAAGCTTCAGGTGTTATTGTAATTGTACTTGGGATAGTTATGATGAACAACGGACTTGTTCTTACAGGTTCAGGGTATGACTTTGATTCGATGGTCATGTCAGTAAGAGGTGAGACAAGCCTTACAGGTGCTGCAGTAAAAGAAAATGAACTATCTAAACTCAGCCAGGGGTATCAGGAGATAAGGATGGAGGTTGACAGGTATGGTTGGAAACCTGATAAGTTTGTTTTAAAAAAAGGAGTTCCTGTCAAATGGATAATCAATGGAAAAGAGATTAATGGATGCAATAATGCAATACAGGTCCCCAAATACGGGCTTGAATTTGACATAATACAGGGAGAACAGGTGATCGAATTCACACCTGAACAGGAAGGAGTTGTCAGATGGAGCTGCTGGATGGGCATGATACCTGGAACATTTATAGTTAAAGAAGATATTGATCTTGAAAACCAGGAAGAGATTAAAGAGGAACTTAAAAAAGTTCCAGATCAGCCAAGGGGCTCATGCGGGGGAGCATGCGGAAACCCGAGCTGTGGTGCTGCAACAGGAAGCAGCTGCGGATGCGGAGGATGAGAAAATGAAAATAAAAAAATCATGGTTGGTAATTTCAGGAGTTTTGATATTGATTATAGCAGTAGTGTTTGTTTTTTCAGGAAAGCCCGGGCCAGGAAACTATGATTCTTTTGCCAAATGCCTTACTGAGAAGGGTGCTGTTATGTACGGCACTGACTGGTGTTCTCACTGCAATAACCAGAAGGATATGTTTGGAAGCTCTTTTCAGTATGTTGATTTTGTTAACTGCGACTACAACAGCCAGGAATGCCAGGCAAATGGTGTCGAGGGATATCCAACATGGAAGATTGATGGTGAGAACTATGCAGGGGAGCAGGCGCTTCAAAGACTCGCAAGCCTGTCAGGCTGTGAAATGGAGGCTGCAGCATGAACAGGAAATATATTTTTTCAGGGATTATATTGTTTTTTGGAGTGGTCAGTTTTGTTCTCGGAACAAGGCTCAATTCACCTGATGATCCTGAACAGGTTGTAGGTATGCTGGAAAATGCTATACTTAAGGCAAAAAAGAATGGAGATTACAAGTGCTGCATCTCTCCGGCATGCAAGATGTGCTATCTTGGAAACTGGAAATTTGAGAAAGGAAAATGCTTTTGCGATGATGCAATATTGGAAGGGAGAAATGAAAATGTGTGCCCTGAATGCAAGAAAGGACTTAAGGAAGGAATATGCAGCTCAGTATAGGTGAAATTAAGATGAAGAGGATTTTGTTAAGTATAATGTTTTTGTTGATTATCACAGGATGTTCAGATAAAAACCAGACAACCGGAAATATTGTCTGCAATACAGAAAGTTCATGTGACACAGACGACCAAGATTATGAAAAGATACCTGTCTCTGATATTACAGGTTCATTAAAAAAATTTTCATACGAGCATGAGGGAACTATGATTAAGTATTTTGCTGTAAGAGCACAGGACGGGAATATCAGGACAGCTTTTGATGCATGCGATGTCTGCGGAGGCCATAAAGGATACAGGCAGAATGGAAACGATGTCATCTGCAACAACTGC
>WJJD01000166.1 GCA_014729915.1 Candidatus Woesearchaeota archaeon
ATCCATAAGCTCCGGTGCATATTATAAACTTTCTATTTTTGAAATCAACGCAATTTATAAAAGGATGAGAATGAATTATCTTTCTGCTTTGAATATGTTTTACCAAGATAAATCAGATAATCCAACAAAAGATCTGGAAACATCTATTTACCATTATGCTACTGCTTGTGTAGGCCTTGAAAGGCTTGCGGGTATTGACAGAGCAATCAGACACACAAGAAAATATCATGGATTATTCGATTACCTTGAGAAAAATATCACAAATCTTGTGATCACTAAATCTGATTCAGAATTATAAAAAAATTTTCTTTTTTTATTATTAACATATGCCCACAATTATTGTTATCAGAATAACATTAAGTTTATATATTAATCTTTAATCTTATCTTAAAATTAACATATACGAGGTGGTTTAAATGACTGAATGTCCGGAATGCGGAGCATCACTTGAGATAGATGAAAAAACTGTTGAACAGGGAGAAATTATAATCTGCGAAGACTGTGGTGTTGAGCTTGAAGTTCTTGAAAAAGACCCTTTGGAACTGGATCTTGCTCCTGAAGTAGACGAAGATTGGGGAGAATAATCCTTTGAGATACCAGATCCTGGATACTACACTAAGAGAAGGGGAACAGACTCCAGGAGTCTCCTTCTCAATAAATCAGAAAATCGAGATTGCAAAGCTTCTCTCTGAGTTTGGTGTTGATTTTATTGAAGCAGGACATCCTGTTGTGGCTCCAAACATTAAAAAAGCTGTAAAAGCAATTGCAGATGAAAATCTCAAGCCAAAAATAATTGCTCATTGCAGGGCGCAAAGATCTGATATTGATCAGGCTTTAGATTGCGGTGTTTCCTGGGTCGGGATTTTTTTTTCTGTTTCAGATAAGAGTCTTGAGCAGAGATTCAGGAAATCAGAAGAAGAAGCAACAAAGCTAATAACAGATACAATACAATATGCCAAAGATCACGGCCTCAATGTCCGCTATACGCCTGAAGATACTGTAAGATCAGATTTTGGTACTGTTTTAAGAGTTTCTGAAGCAGCAGTTCATGCCGGAGCAGACAGGATCAGCATAGCAGATACAGGGGGTGTTATGACTCCTGAAAAAATATCAGATTATGTAAAAAGACTAAAACAAAAAATCAATGTTCCGTTAAATATTCATTGCCATAATGATCTTGGACTGGCTTCAGCAAATTCTCTTTCTGCACTGAATTCAGGAGCAAGGCTGGCAGATGTAACAATAAATGGGCTAGGGGAGAGATGCGGGATAGCTGATCTCTCACAGGTCTGCACTGCGTTAAAGACAATATATAGAGCAGAAAACAACTGGAAACTTGACATGCTGCCTGAAATCTCAGATGTTGTTGAAAGATATTCAGGGATAAAGGTTTCAAAACAGGCACCTGTTGTCGGAAAAAATGCCTTTACCCATAATGCAGGGCTCCATGTCTCTGCTATGCTCATAGATCCTGAACATTACGAGACAATACCCTGCGGGCTTGTCGGAAGAAAAAGGGATATTGTCATTGATAAGATGGCAGGAAAAGAAGCAATAAGATTCAAACTTGATAAATTGGGGATACAAGCAAACGATGATCTTGTGAACAATTTTTCAAAAGAACTTAAGCTGAGGGAAAGCAACCTTCTAAAAGACCACCAGATAAAAAGATTGGCAAAAGAGGTTCAGGATGGGAACAATAGTTGAAGAGATCTTTTCAAAAAAACTAAAAAGAAAAGTCAAAGCAGGAGATGTTGTTATTGCTCCGGTTGATTATGTGATGAGCCATGACACAACAACACCTCTTGCGATTGAAGCCTGGAAAAAAATAAAAAAGCCTATTTTTAATAAAAAAAAGATTGTTATTGTTTTTGACCATTATTATCCTTCTCCTGAAATAAAGAGCGCAAAGACTCATAAGAAAATAAGGACATTTATCAAAAAACACAATATAAACAATTTTTTCACACAGGGAGTAAGCCATCAGATCATGATCGAGAAAGGATTTGCTGTTCCCGGAGATATTGTTATTGGAGGAGATTCCCATACCTGTACCTACGGTGCATTAGGCTGCTTTTCAACAGGAATGGGATCAACTGATATTGGATGTACCTGGGCAACCGGAAAAAGCTGGTTTAAGATCCCTGAAACAATAAATATTAATGTCAGCGGAAAATTAAAAAAAGGGGTTTATGCAAAAGACCTTATACTAATGATAATAAAACTCCTTGGAGCAGATGGTGCAACATACAAATCCATTGAATTTTCGGGAAATACAATTGAAAACATGGAAATTCATGAAAGGCTTACATTAAGCAACATGGCAATTGAAGCCGGAGCAAAGTGCGGACTTATCAGGACAGATAAAAAAACAAAAAAATATTTAAAAAAAAAGATTGCTGAAATTTTTCCCAGGAATCCAGAATATGAAAAAATAATAAATATTGATGCAGGAAAAATAGAACCCCAGATCGCATATCCTGACAGAGTGGACAATGTCTGTGATATACAGGAAATTGAAAATAAAAAACTCGATCAGGTTTTTATCGGAACATGTACAAACGGAAGGTACAAAGATCTTGAGATTGCTGCTGAAATATTAGAAAATAAAAAAGTCAAATGCAGAACAATAATTGTACCTGCTTCAAATAATATATTAAAAAAAGCAATTGATTCAGGACTGATTGATACTTTTATCAATGCAGGTGCTGTTGTCTGCAATCCCGGGTGCGGTCCGTGTGTAGGAAGGCACCAGGGAATCCTGGCAAAAGATGAAACAGCATTGACAACAATGAACAGAAACTTCAGGGGAAGGATGGGATCTCCTGATTCCGGCATTTTTCTGGCAAGTCCTGCAACAGCTGCAGCCTCAGCTGTTTGTGGAAAAATCACTGATCCGAGGAGATTATTATGAAAGCCTGGAAAATAGGAGATGATGTTAATACTGATGAAATAATATCATGCAGGCATTATCCAAGGGAAGATAATTCCGAACTTGGAAGATTTGCACTTGAAGATGTTTTTAATGAATTTACAGAAAATGCAGAGAAAGGAGATGTGCTTATTGCAGGAGATAATTTCGGGTGCGGATCATCAAGAGAATATGCAGCAATTGCTATGAAGGCAACAGGCATAAGCTGCATCATTGCAAAAAGTTTTGCAAGGATTTTTTACAGGAACGCAATAAACATTGGTCTTGCTATTATCACCTCTGAAAATGCATATGATAAGATTGAAGAAAATGATAATATCAGTATTGATTTTAATAAAGGATTAATAGAAAATTTTACAAAAAATAAAAAAATAAAATTTGATCCTTTGCCTGAATTTATCATACAGATCATACAAAAAGGAGGGATTGTAAGTTTTCTTAAAGAAAAGGATCTTGATGATATGACAAATGACTTATAAAATATGTATTCTTCCAGGAGACGGAATAGGAAAAGAAGTTGTTCCAGAGGCAGTCAGGGTTCTAAAAAAGCTGCCTCTTGATTTTAAATTTTTTTATGCAGAAGCAGGCTATGATTGTTTTCAGAAAACAAAGACTGCTCTTCCGGATAAAACACTTTCTCTTGTAAAAAAATGTGATGCAACTTTATTTGGTGCAGTAACTACTCCTCCAAACATTAAAAATTACAAAAGTGTAATTGTGAATTTAAGGAAAAAACTTGATCTCTTTGTGAATCTGAGACCTGTAAAATCTTATTCTCGTAAAAAGATTGATCTTGTTTTTATCAGGGAGAATACAGAGGGTCTTTATTCAGGAATTGAAAGATATGAAGACAACAAAAATACCGCAATAACAGAAAGAATAATCACAAGATCAGGATGTGAAAGGCTTATTAAATTTGCTTTTGAATACGCTGCCAAAAACAACAGGAAAAAGATTACTATAGTTCATAAGGCAAATATATTAAGAAAATCCTGCGGCATGTTCAGAAAAACAGGGATGGAAATCTCTAAAAAGCATAAAGATATTAGATTTGATGAGATGCTTGTTGATGCCATGGCAATGAGGCTTGTTAAGGATCCTGAACATTTTGATGTGATTGCAACAACAAATTTTTTTGGAGATATACTTTCTGATGAAGCATCAGCGCTTGTCGGCGGACTTGGCATGATTCCTTCTGCAAACATAGGAAAAAAGAATGCAATTTTTGAACCGGTACATGGATCAGCTCCTGATATTGCAGGAAAAAAAATTGCAAATCCTTGTGCTGCAATACTCTCTGCTCAGATGATGCTTGATTTTCTGGGTGAAAATAGATATGCAGACATGATTGATGATGCTGTAAAAAATGCACTTAAAAAAAACAGCACAAAGGATCTTGGCGGAAATCTTTCCACCAAAGAATTCACAGATAGAGTAATAGGTCTAATGTAACGGGCCTTAAAAATATGGAAGTTGTGTATTTTTATAATTTATCAGGTCTTTGTTTTTTTTAATTATAATCTATTGATGATACTTATTTATTATTCTTCAATTTCTAAAAGATAAAAGGGTGATTCAGATGAAAGGAACAAAATGCGAAACAGATCTTGACTGCAAAGATAATGAGTTCTGTGTTGAGGGGATATGTGAAAAGATCTGATTGGGTTGTAAAGAAGAGATAATTTTATTTATTATTTTAGCTTTTTATTTTTCTATGGTACACAGACATGCCGGAAAAAAGAGCCATCTTAACAAAAAAAAAGTAGTTTCATCACTCAATCTTAAAAAAGAAGATGTTTTTCTTGACCTGGGGTGTTCAGACGGTTATATTTCTGTTGAAGCTTCAAAATACTGCAGGAAAGTCTTTGCGTTGGACTACCATAAAGAATCTATAGAAAAACTCAAAAAAACAATCAAAGAAAAAAAAATCCCAAACATTATACCTGTTCATGCTGATGCTTCTAAAAAAATTCCTGTTGATCAAAAATTGGATATTGCTCTCCTGTCCAATGTGATACATGGATTTGTAGAGAACAATGAGTTTGATCATGTGATTAAAAATTTAGTAAAAATCCCATGCAAAAAAATATATGCTGTTGAATTCAAAAAAGGATTTTTTAATTTCGGGCCTCCTGATGAAGTCAAGCTCAGTTCCCTTGAACTTGAAACAGTATTCAAAAAATATGGATTTTTACCGGAAATAAAAGAAAACATGGGAAAATATCATTACGGAATCATGTTTTCACAGAAGAATGAACCATAAAACTTAAAAACTTCAATTCCTCTGCTTTTCTACAGGTGATATGATGGGTTTCATAACAGATCTAATTGACAGGTTTACGGGAAAACAAGAAACAAACAGAATAAAATATGTTGTTGTAGCTGAAACACCGACGAAAAAAATAAATCAGATGATCGGATATGCTTTTTTAAAAGACAAAATTCCGGATAAAGAAAAATTACAAAAACAGCTTGAAGAAGAAAATGTATATGTTGTCTATGCTTACAATAAAAAGCCAAGATCAAAGAATAAGAGGATAAAGAAGATCCAGAACAACTATGAAAAAATCAAAGATTATATCGACAGCAGGAGCAAGATTGTACTGCTGCACAACTATCTTGATGAAGCCATTGGAGATAAGATAAAAGAGGAATTTGACTCACTTGAGGTCCATAATTTCGGATATCCCAGATCATATAAAAAACTGAGGAAGAAAGCAATGGAGTCTCTTCCGCTGTATTATCTCGGAAAAGATATCTAGATTTTTTCCATCGTCTTTTTTAGAAATTCTCTTGATTTTTTCTTAATTTCTTTTAACTGCCGGTTTTTGATATTGATCTTTTCTTCAAGGTCTTTTGATTCAGCCTTTCTCTTATCGATGACCCTATATTTGGCTCTGAGTTTATCGAGCTCTTTTAGAACTTTCTTTTTCTTATCAAAAAAAGGATTTTTTACTTTCATGTTTTTTTAATTATTCTTTTCATTTAATAGTTTTACGGGAAGAAAATGGAATTTTCTGCCGGACTTCGAATCCAAGGGGATATAAAGAATGAAATAGCCCCGCCAGGATTGTTCATGGCTCGCAAACGAACATGAACTCCAAGAAAATGAAATTTTCTGCCGGACTTCGAATCCAAGGGGATATGAAGAATGAAATAGCCCCGCCAGGATTGCGGTTCTTTTCGGTGATAAAAGAGGGCTGTTTTGCTTGTTTCATGATATCCCATAGTAATAGAAAATAATAACCTTCATACTTTATCTTCCAACAACTCTGGGAAAATATGTGCTCTGGAGGAACTAAAAAAGATAAATTCCATGTATCATTTCTGAAACACTTATTTCAGAGATAAATTTATATACAGAGTTATTATTCTTTAATCAAAATGAAAATAACGGAACTAATCACAGACGAGGAAACAAGAGATATACTGAAAGTATTGACAACATATCCTTCATTAAAATTTACACAGAGAGAGATTGCCAGAAAAACAGATATTTCTGCAGCAACTGTTAAGAGGAGGATTGATGATCTTTTGGATATTAGAGTAGAAAATAAAGACAATAAGCAAGTTCCAATTCTAATAAAAACATCAAAAGGCGGAAGCAATCTTATAAAAATTGATACTGAAACACTTATTTTTGATAAACTTAAAGATGAATTGGTTGATGAGATCGAAGATGTTGAAGAGAAAACAACTACCTTAACACAGGGAGAGCTTGAAAGTTTCCTGTGGGAAGCAGCTGACATTTTAAGAGGGAGCATTGATTCTTCTGATTATAAAAATTATATATTTGGACTTTTGTTTTTGAAGAGATTAAACGACAGATTTGAAGAAGAAGTAGAAAAAGGTATAGAGAAAGGACATGATAAAGAGCTTCTTGAGAAAGATAAAGATATGCATGACTTTTTTGTACCGGAGAAAGCAAGATGGTCATACATACAGAAACATAAAAGAGATATTGGCGCAGCAATAAACAAGGCATTTGAAAGGATAGAGGAAGCAAATTCAGATATTATTGAAAGGAAAGTTCTTACAGCAACTGATTTCAATGATAAAGACAGATTACCAGATGATGTGCTTGAACAATTAGTATTGCATTTTTCAAAAAGAAGGTTGAGGGATGAAGATTTGGCAGACCCTGATATGTTTGGAAGAGCATATGAATATTTGATAAGGCAATTTGCAGATGATGCAGGTAAAAAAGGAGGGGAATTCTATACTCCAAGAGAAGTTGTTAAGGTTCTTGTAGAGATTCTTGATCCCAAAGAAGGCATGAAGATTTACGATCCTTGTTGTGGTTCAGGTGGGATGTTGATCTATTCAGCAAAACATATTAGAGATAACACAGGCTCTATGCAAAATATAACTCTTTATGGTCAGGAAAAAAATTTGAATACCTGGGCTATATGCCAGATGAATATGCTTTTACACAATTTACCTGATGCTAAGATTAAAAGAGGAGATACTTTACTTGAACCTAAGTTTAAAATAGGAGATACATTACAGGTTTTTGACAGGGTTATTGCAAATCCCATGTGGAACCAAAAGAAATGGCATAAAAAGCAGATGGAAAATGATCCCTACAGAAGATTTCCCTATGGTCTACCATCAAAGAGTTCTGGTGACTGGGCATGGGTCCAGCATATGCTAGCTTCTTTGAACAATCAGGGCAAGATGGGTGTTGTTCTTGATAATGGTGTTTTGTTTAGGTCAAGAAGTGAAGGCAAGATTAGGAAAAAAGTTTTAAAAAAGGATCTTATTGAGGCAGTTATTGCACTGCCTTCTAACTTGTTTGTCAACACTCCATCTCCTGGTTGTATATTGATATTAAATAAGAATAAGCCAGAAGAGAGAAAAGGCAAAGTTGTTTTTATTTATGCTGAAGACAGGGTTTTAAGAACATCAGGAACTGAAATGTATAAAGAGCTTTCAAACCAAAACCAGCTTACTGAGCAAGGAATAGAAAAAATTGTAAGGACATATTTAGATTTTTTTGAAGAAGAACACCATAGCAGGGTTGCAACACTTAAGGAAATTAAAGAAAATGACTGGAATCTTAATGTGCCCAGATATGTAGATACAACAGAACCAGAGGAAAAAGTTGATGTTGCTGAAGTGAGTAAGAGACTAGAAAAACTAGAAAATAAAAGAGATAATATTACAAACAAAGTAAAAAAATTCGTAAGGGAATTAGGTTATGATTTAGGAAAAGATAGTTAAAATGAAGGATATTGAAAAAATTGCAAATGAGAACATTAAGAACTTAATTCATACAATTAGAGATAAACAGGTAATAGTTGATAGTGATATAGCTAAGCTTTATGAAATTCCAACTAAAGCTTTGAATCAAGCTGTAAAAAGAAATAGTGAAAGGTTCCCAGAGGATTTTATGTTTCAACTCAACACGACTGAAAAAGATGAGCTGGTCACAAATTGTGACCACCTATCAAATCTGAAATTTTCTCCTCAACTTCCTTATGCATTTACAGAGCAGGGAGTAGCAATGCTTTCAGGTGTTTTAAGAAGCAAAAGAGTTGATAAATAAATGAGTTATATCTATATAGATGAATCTGGAGATTTAGGTGTATCAAAAAAGGGAAGTAAATATTTTATTTTTTCATGTGTCAAAATTGATAAAGAAAAAACTAATAAAAGATTTAAGAGAATTCCCAAAAAAATAAGGCAACGAAAATTAAAAAAAAAATATAAAAATTGTCCTGAATTGAAGTTTTCAAATTCATCTTTATTAATAAGAGAACAGTTTTTGACAAGGGTTGCTAAACTAGATTTGGAGATTTATTCTTTGATTATTAAAAAAAGTTCAACTAATAAACCTTTGAGAGACAATTTACCTATTCTTTATAATTATTTGATAAAAATCTTACTTGAAAAAGTATTTAAGAATATTAATAATAACAAAAAATTATACATTTTCCTTGATAAATGTATGTCTCCAAATCAGAGACAAAATTTTGAGAATTACATTAAAACTGAATTTTTTTATCTATTTGAAAAATTGCCGAATGTTATTATTAAGCATCAAAACTCAATAAATAATGAATGTTTACAGGTAATAGATTTTGTTTGTGGAGCATTTGGTTATAAATATAATACAATGAAATTATCCGGAGATGCAAATCATTACACAAATATAGTTAAAAATAAGACAATAGTTGAAAAAGATGATTTATTTAGAAAATGAAACGAACCCTGTTTACTTGTCCTGAGCTCAATCCTGAGCCGTCATCCTTTCAACAGGACTTACTCGTATATATTAGAAAATAGTTTAACTATAAAAAATTATTGTTATTTTCAATAAAATTGGTTTGATATTAAAGGAGCACAAAAAATGACAAAATACAAAATAGTAAAATTAGGACCAAAAGAAGTTGAGATTTAAATCAAATGAAAGAAATAATTACTAAAACAAGCATTAGGGAGTTAATCCATACAATTAGAGGCAGACAAGTAATGATTGATAGTGATTTAGCTGAATTATATGGGGTTGAAACAAAACAACTTAACAGGGCAGTTAAGAGAAATATTGAAAGATTTCCTAAAGAATTTATGTTTCAGTTAACTGAAGCTGAATTTAAAAACATGAAATCTCAAAATTCGATCTCAAACAATCTTTTTTTAAGTTCAGGAAGTAAAATTTCAAAAGATAAAAATAATTTGAGGTTCCAAAATGGCACCTCAAGTTTTAAGCATGGTGGAAGAAGGTATTTGCCGTATGCTTTTACTGAACAAGGTGTTTCAATGCTTTCAGCTGTTTTGAGGAGTAAAACAGCTGTAAAAGTTAGTATTCAAATAATGAATACATTTGTTTCAATGAGAAAATTTATTTCAAAAAATGCTGATCTTTTCTTTAGGCTTGACAATGTAGAAAGAAAACTTATTGAGTTTCAGATTGACACTGACAAAAAATTCAAAAAAGTTTTTGAGGCAATTGAAGACAAATCTGTTTTAAAAAATAAAGGCATATTTTTTGATGGACAAATCTTTGATGCGTATAAATTCGTTTCTGACTTGATTAGAAATGCAAATAGTTCGATAGTTCTGGTTGATAATTATATTGATGATTCTGTTTTAACTCTATTTTCAAAGAGAAAAAAAGGGATTGAAGTAATTATTTATACTAAAAAAATCACAAAACAACTTAAGCTGGATTTAAAAAAATTCAATTCTCAATATAAAAAAATTGAAATTAAAGAATTTAGAAAATCACATGACAGATTCATGATTATTGATAACAAAGAGGTTTATCATTTTGGCGCATCTCTTAAAGATTTAGGAAAGAAATGGTTCGGATTTTCAAAGTTTGATAAAAAAGCATTTAAGTTGATGGAGAGATTAGGATGAGTAAGAAGAAAAAGAGGGTGTCACATTTTGTGATACCTTCAAAAAAAATATTGAAATTAAGATTTATTTATAAAAAATGAAAGAGACAAGGGGAGGTTATGTGAATGGCAGATGATCAAATAAACAGACTATTAATAAAGATTGAGAATAGAGAGTTGGTGCTACCTGAATTTCAAAGAGAATTTACATGGAATAAAAAACAGGCAAAGGAACTGATAGAATCTTTTTTAGAAGACTACCCAACAGGTGCTCTTTTGTTATGGAAGACAAAAGAAAAGATAGCATTAAAAAATATGCCAGATTATAATCCAGATGGCAGATTTGAGGTTTTACTAGATGGACAACAGAGATTAACAACTTTATATTTGCTTATAAAAGATTCCATTCCTCCTTACTATACCAAAAGAGATATTGGAGAAGGCAAAGACGTTAGAAATCTATACTATAATCTTAAAACAAGAGAATTGGAATACTACATTAAGAAAAAAATGGAAAACAATCCGTTGTGGGTTAAGGTTACAGATTGTTTTAAGGGAGATAAAGTAGATCCATTTGACATTGTTGCAAAGATAGAGAAAGATGAAAACAAAAATACACAAGATTTAACAAAAAGTTTGTTTAAAAGTATAAATAAGTTAAAAACAATTGCTAAAGAGAAATATCCCATAATATATGTTAAGGATTCTTCTACTCTTAGAGAGGCATTGATAGTTTTTGATAGGGTTAATAGTGCTGGAACGCCTCTTTCCCAAGCAGATATTGCTTTAGCCCATATGTGTTCAAGATGGGCGGAAACAAGAAGGGTATTTAAAAAGAAAATAAAAGATTTGAAAAACAAAGGATTTGATTTTGATTTAACTTTTTTTGTCAGGGCAATGAATGCAGTGATTAATCACAGGGCAGAGTATGCACAGTTACATGAAAATACAGAAGGGGAACTTATTGAAGGCTGGGAGAAACTGAAGAACATATTAGATTACTTAATCAATGTTCTTAAGGGTAGAGCTTTCATTTATTCTACTAATGATTTAAATACAAATAATGTACTTATTCCAATTATCGGATACCTTTCTCTATATGGTCCAGAGTTTGAAAATGATTCTATTCTAAAAAAGATGTTATATTGGATGTATGCTGCTTTGTATAAACGAAGATACTCTGGCAGTGTGGATCAGAAACTAGAAGAAGACCTGAAAAGTATAAAACAAGAGGAATCAAAAAGAACATTGCCTATTGATGATTTAATTGCAATTCTCAAAGAAAATGAAGGTAATCCAAAGATTACAAAGAATAATTTAATTAGTAGGGGAGTAGGACATCCTCTATATAATATGACAAATATTGTAATTAGATTCCGAGGTGGGGTTGATTGGTCAAATAATATGAGTTTAGAGCAACCATATGGCAAGAAATACAAAATTGAAAGACACCATATATTTCCAAAATCTATTTTGAAAAAAAAGGGATATGATACAAATATCCTTCACTATAGGAGCATGGTTCATGAGATTGCAAATAGAGTGCCACTAACAAAAAGTTCCAATATGGAAATATTTGACCAAAAACCTAAAGATTACTTACCTAAGGTTAAAAGGGAAAATCCAGGAAATATAAAAAAATTTTTTATTCCTGAAAATGAAGAACTTTGGAAAATTGAAAATTATAAGGAATTCTTGCAAAAACGAAGGGAATTAATTGCTAAAGGAATAAATGAATATATGGAACAATTGATTGATCGTTACAAAATAGAGGAAGAGAAATCCACAAAAATAATTAAAAAAGGAGAGACTAAACATATTGAGTTTAAACAGTCTTTAAGGTGGAATGAAAGAGCAAATATGTATGATGACAAACTTGAAAAACCAATTCTTAAAACGATTTGTGCATTCTTAAACACAAAGGGAGGCACCCTACTTATAGGTGTTAAAGATGATGGAGATATATATGGTATTCAAAAAGACACTGACAGATTTGGAAGTCAAGATAATTATCAACTTCATCTGTCTAATCTCATATCCAGCAGAATAGGAAACAATTGCATGCCTTACATTGATATACGTTTTGAGGATATAGAAGGTAAAAAAATTTGCCGGATAGATGTAAATAATAGTCCCAGACCGACATATCTTAAAGAAAATAAGGCAGAACAATTTTATGTTAGGTTGGGAAATTATTCAAAGAATTTAGCCTTAAGTGAAGCTAATGAATATATTGAAGAGCATTGGGATTGAAATGACAAAATACAAAATAGTAAAGTTGGGACCTAAAGAAGTAGAGATTCCAGAGGAGTGGGAAGTATCAAAGTTGAGTAAAACTAGTACAAAGATTACAGATGGTACACATGACACTCCTGAAACAATCAGTAATGGAAAAAAATTTATTACTGGAAAGCATGTTGAAGATGGTAAAATTCTCTTTGATCAATGTTTGTTCATATCAAAAGAAGACCATATAGATAATATAAGTAGATGCAAACCGGAAATTGATGATATACTTTTTACACATATAGGAAGTATCGGTAAAGTTGCACTGATTAAAAAAAATATTGAATTTAGTATTAAAAATGTTGCTTTAATAAAAGTTAATGATAAAAATGTTTCAAATTATGTTGAATATGTTCTAAGGTCTAATTATTTTAGGAATCAAATACACTTTATAACCCAAGGTGGAGTTCAAAATTTTATTGGACTATCCACTTTAAGAGGTATGAAAATCTTTATTCCACCACTTCCAGAACAGCACCGCATCGCCCAAATCCTCTCAACAGTGGATGAAGCTATTGAAAAAACAGATGAAATAATAAAAGAAACTAAAAGACTAAAAAAAGGCTTGATGCAGGACCTTTTGACAAAAGGAATCGGACATACAGAATTTAAGAAAGTTAAGTTGGGACCTAAGGAAGTTGAGATTCCTGTGGTGTGGGAATTAAAAAAAATCAAGCAAGTCTGTGAGAATCTTGATAGAAAAAGAATTCCAGTCACTAGCACAGATAGAACACCAGGAAATATACCTTATTATGGTGCAACAGGAATTATTGATTATGTAGATGACTATATTTTTGATGAAACACTTGTTCTTGTTGGTGAAGATGGTGCGGATTGGTCAAGTTTTGGAGGCACGGCTTTCGTAGTTAGAGGCAAATCTTGGGTTAATAATCATGCTCATGTTCTAAGACCTGTCAATATTAATGAAATTTTTCTAGCCGAGTTTCTCTCAATGTGGGATTTACAATATGCAATTGTTGGAACAAATAGAGGAAAACTAAATAAAGGGGATCTCATGAAGATTGAAATTCCCTATCCTCCTCTCCCCGAACAACGCCGCATCGCAAATATTCTCTCAACCGTAGATGAAAAAATAGAACAGGAACAGAAGTACAAAGAAGAACTTGAGCAGTTAAAGAAAGGACTTATGCAGGATTTGTTGACTGGCAAAATAAGGGTGAAATTATGATCTCTAAAAAAATAACTGATAAATTTTTTGATAAAGTAAGCAAAGATGAAGATTACGGAAAAGTAAAGGATAGATTAAAGTTATGGTTGTCTGAAGATAAACTTGAAGTAGAAGAGATTCTAACTATTTTGGAGACGGAATATGAAACTAAAGAGTCTTGAAGTCCAGGGCCTAAGAGGTATTCCTGAACCTCTCAAAATTGCTCCTGAATGTAAGAATGTAGTCATTTTTGGACATAATGGAACAGGCAAGAGTGCAATAATTGATAGTATTGATTTTCTTTTAACTGGAAAAATAACACGTCTGATTGGAGAAGGATCAGCAAACATTAAAAAAGGAAAGCACTGGTCTCATGTTGATAAAGATAAAGGTACTGTTAAAGGACTATTTTTATTAGAAGATGAGGAGGTAACCCTGGAAAGAGATACTAAATATTCCTATAAATTAAAGATAGAACCTAAAGAACTGAAAGATAAAGTTATTGAAATCTTAGGTTTGGCGGAAAATGGACAAAATCTTCTGACTAGAAGTGGGATATTGAAATTTATAACTTCTACGGCAGGTGACAGGGCTCAAGAAATCATGTCATTGCTGCATCTAAGTAAAATTGAAAAAATCCGTAGGAGATTGCAAAATGCTAAATACAAAGCTGAGAAAGCTAATAACGAATCCCAATCTAAAAATGAAAGCAACAAGGAAGAAATAAAACAGTTACTCGGATTAAAACACTTTAGTGAGGAAAAGTGCTTAAAAAAGTGTAATGAAATAAGAACTCAACTAGGAAAAAAGAAAATTAAGCAATTAGAAAAAAAGAAGATTCTAAAAAACTTTGATCAATCTCTGTTTAAGGGACAAGAGAGGGTCATGGTAGATGAAATAAAGAATACAATAATTGCCTTGAAGGAACAACTAGAAAAAGCAGATGAAACTTTAGATAATTTTAGGAAATTTCTTAATATATTGAAAGAGATATCAAAGAGAATAAAACTGGATCATCTCTCTGCATATAAGAATTTATTTGATGCAGGTTTTAAATTAGTAGAGGAAAATGAATGTCCTCTTTGTGGCAAAGAATGGAATGAGAAAGAGTTAAAAAAAGTATTAAAGAAAAGAAAGACTCAAATTGTAGATTTTGGAGAAGAAAATGAAGAAAAAATACGAAAACAAGCTAATTCTATGCGTCAGTACCTTGTTAAGATAGAAACAAGTCTAAGTAAAATTAAAGAGGTATATCTACAATACGAATTAAGTTATGATGAAGATAAATTAAAATCATTACTTGATTCAGTAAAAAAATTAAAAATTAAATTAGAAGGAGTAATGGAAAATTTAGGCGAGAATTGGCAGAAACATGAAAAAGTATTTCTTAATCTAAAAGAGAACTGGATCAAAGATGAACTTCTGAAGAAAATGGAAGATTTCCTTATAAATCAAGCAAAAAGAGAAGAAATCAAATATAAGAATTGGACAACTATAATTAAACTTGGAGACAGAATCCAGAAATTTAATGAATCATTAAAAGAGTTTACTGAAAAGACTTATGTTTTTGAAGGCACTGAACTTCTCTATGAGGCTTTTAATGCATCTAGAAATGAAGAACTTGAAAAAATATATGAATCAATTAAGAAGAACTTTGCGAGTTTTTATACTCTTATTCATGCTGAAGACGAGGAAGATTTTGAGGCTGAGTTCTCACATGATGAAGCAAGTTTAGAAATTGGTGTTGATTTTTATGGGAGAGGTCGACATCCTCCCCATGCACTACATAGTGAAGGTCATCAAGATAGTATGGGAATTTGCATATTTTTAGCACTAAACAAAATGTTTACAAAAGACAAATTAAACATAGTACTTCTAGATGACGTTATGATGTCTATTGATAAGAACCATAGAAAACAATTATGTTCACTCTTTAACTCTGAGTTTCCAAATAAACAGTTTATAATAACAACACATAGTAGGACTTGGGCTGAACAATTACAATCCTCAAGTGTTGTTACAAGAAAAAATATGTTACATTTTACTTCTTGGGATGTTGAAACTGGGCCTGTTTTTCATGTTTCTGCACTTTTATGGGAGCGAATAGAATCTAAACTAAAAGACGATGATGTTCCTGGAGCAGCAGGTCTTTTAAGAAGAGACTCTGAGTTTTTTTTTCAAGAAGTCTGTGAAGCTCTCAAGGCTAAAATTCCTTATAAAATAATAAATGATCCTGAACTTGGAGAACTCTTAGATGAAGCATATTCTACATTTACTAAAACCATTAAAAAAGCCAAAGCATATTACAATGAAAAAAATAATAAAGAAAAAATTTCAAAAATAAATGAATTAGAATCAAAAATAAAAGAGGCATACAAAAGAACAAAGGCAAATCAATGGGCTGTAAATGCTAGTGTACATTATAATCAATGGGCAGAGTTGTCACCAACTGAATTTAAGCCAATTGTAAAGGCTTTTCATGACTTATTTGAAAGTTTTAGATGTCCAGAATGTCATAGTCTAATAAAAAAAACAAAAAACTCTTCGAATAAAAGTCTTAGTTGCAATGGCGGAGAAATTAATTGGGTGTATACTTAATGACAGACCACAATATATCATGAATCCGAAAAACCAGCTCTAAACTCATTGGAAAGGCTTGATGTATAATCTTTTGATAGGTAAGATAAACAGTAAACAATATAAATGTTTAAAATATTTAAACAATTGTTTAAAAAATGAAAACAATTGTAAGAGAAGGGCCTTTAAAGATTTTGGAAGTGCTGTATAAGAAGGAAAGTTATCTTAGAGAAATAGCAAGAAAGGCGGATTTGAATCCTAATAGTACTTACAGATATCTAAATGAAATGCTAAAAGAAGATATTGTAAAAGCAAGAAAAGAAGGGAATCAAAAGAGATTCTCATTAAAGAAAAATGATTTTGTTTACAATCTAATGGCTTATATTGATATAAAAAAATTTCAAAAACTACCTGAAATAAGAAAACAGGCAATAAACAATTACATACAAAATTTGAACACAAAACCGGTATTTGTAATACTATTCGGTTCAACAGCTAAAAATACATTTAATCAGGACTCAGACATTGATTTGCTTTTAGTTGTTAATAAAAAAACAAATACTAAAGAAGCTAAAAAAGAAGTTGAAGCTATACAATCATTAAAAATAAATGATTTTCAGATAGACTACAATGTTTTTTTAAGAGAAATAAAACTAAAAGAAGATAAAGTAATCCAATCAGCAATAAATACAGGTTACCCTGTGTATAATCAAATTGAGTATCATAAACATGAATGAATACCAGCTAAAAAAATATCTTGAAGAAGCTCAACTTGTAGATCGTAAAATTAAAAATTATATTGATAAAGGGGTCTTAAAAAAACAAGAAGTAGATGAATTTGAAATTAAAGGACATGTAGAAAAAGCAGAACATAATTTAAGGTTCGTAAGTGGAAATATAAAATTAAACTTTTATGATTGGGCATTAACAGGGTGTTATTATGCATGTTATCATGCTGCTTTGGGTCTAATATTAAAAAAAGGATATTCTTCCAAAAATCATAATGCAACACTTTTAGTTCTCATAAAAGAATATTATAAAAACGGGTTAGATAAGGAAGACATTGAAACACTGTCTGAATTTTTAAATTACCAGGATTTGCTCTTTTATGTTGAATCTAAAAATAAAAGAGAAAATGCAACTTATTCAACTAAAACTAAGTTCAAAGAAAATGATGTAATACAGATGAAGATGAAGGCATCATTATTTGTTTCCAAAGTAAAAGATATGTTTTAGATGACAATCAATAAATACAAATATTATCTTAAAAAAAGGACTTATGCAGGATCTATTGACAGGGAAAGTAAGAACAAAACCAAAACATTAATATATTAATGTAACAATTAAATTACATATGGAACAAATATTTTACATAATATTGGAACTTGCAAGAGAAAAAAATCATGTCAGGGGCATAGCAAAGAAGCTTAATATAAATCACATGACTTCATCAAGGATACTAAAAGACCTATATGAAAAGAATGTGATTGACTTTGAAAAAAAGGGAAGAAACAAAGTATATCACATTAAAAATACAGAAGAGGCAAGAAACTATCTTGTCATGGCTGAAATATTTAAACTCAATGAAATAATAAAGAAATATCCTGTATTAAGAAAAATAGCAAAACAAATACAGCAAAAGAGTAAATTCAATATAGTACTGTTGTTTGGCAGTTATGCAAAAAAAAAAGCAACTAAAAAAAGCGATATTGATATTTTCATAAAAACTAATAAGAAAAATGTTAGACAAGAAATTCAAAATATTAATACAAAAATATCAGTAAAAATTGGAGAGCTAAACAATAGTCCTTTATCAAAAGAAATAAAAAAAGACCATGTTATACTAAAAGGAGCAGAACAATACTATGACAAATACTTTTTTGACAAAACTTCATAAAAAGAAACAGTTGCAGATAGTAGAACCTAACCAAAATCTCAATCAAGCGTATCTAGAGAAATCAGATGATTATTTAGATACAGCAAAACTCTGTCTTAATAATGATAAACTTGAACAATCAATAAGCATGTCTTATTACAGCATGTATTATAGTCTCCAGGCTTTATTTTTTAAAACAGGAATCAAATGTGAAAACCATTCTGCAGCGATTATTATTCTTGATCTTATCTATAATTTGGACAATTCAAAAATAAGGTATGCAAAAAAAGAGAGAATCGACAAGCAGTACTATGTAGATTATAGTATTGCCAAAGAAGATTCTGAAGAATTACTTGAAATTGCCGAAGAATTTAACACTAAAACTTTTGACTTCATATCAAAGATGACAAATAAAGATATTGAAAAATACAGAAAAAAACTTAGAAAAGAAATAAAATGACAGATCACGAATACAATGAATCAGAGAAACCAGCACTTGATACTTTATCTAAACTAGGTTGGGATGTTTATGATATTAAAGATCAGAGTAAAAAAAGACCGGATTATAGAGAGTCATACAAAGAGTTTTTGTTAATAGATGAACTAAAAAGTTCTATAAAGAGATTAAATCCATGGATAAAGGATAATAATATAGACAAAGCTGTGAGACATTTAAGGCAATTAGCAGATAAAACACTGGACGCAAATCAAAAATTTCACAAAGTTTTAGTAGATTATCATTATACTGTTCTTCAAGATTTAGGAAGTGGTAAGAAAAACCAGACAGTTAAATTCATAGACTGGAAAAATCCTACAAACAACAGATTCT
Organism: Candidatus Woesearchaeota archaeon; assembly: GCA_014729915.1. Lineage (GTDB taxonomy): Archaea > Nanobdellota > Nanobdellia > Woesearchaeales > GW2011-AR15 > WJJD01. The sequence goes on from WJJD01000166.1 coordinate 19,012, forward strand.
TTGCCTTTAACCAGTACAAAATACAAGGTAAAGACACTATTAACCCAGATATAACCTTATTTGTAAACGGGTTACCTCTTGCAATAATTGAATGTAAAAGTCCTTATGTTTTTGATCCTGAAGCTCAGGCACTTGAACAATTAATGCGTTATCAGAATCTGAGAGGAGGAGAAGAGGGAATAGAAGAATTCTTTACATATATTCAGATGGTTGTAGGAATGTGGGGAGACGGTGCAATATATGGAACATACAAAACTCCAAAAGAATATTATATTGTATGGAAAGATCCTTATCCTGCAAAAAAAGATCAAGTAGCAAAAGAGATTGGAAAAATTAACAAACAGGACATCACATTATATTCTCTATTCAAACCAGAACGTTTCCTTGATATTATAAAACATTATATTTTGTTTGAGCATGCTGATAATAGAAAAATAAAGATAATTGCAAGATATCAACAATATAGAGCAACAGAAAAAGCAATTAAAAGAATAAAAGATAGAGAACAACAACCTACACAAGGAGGAGTTGTCTGGCATACGCAAGGATCTGGAAAAAGCTTGACAATGTTGTTCTTGGCTATGAAACTAAGAACTATTCTTGAAAATCCTACTTTACTATTAATAACAGACAGAGTAACTCTGGATAACCAGATCAGTGACACTTTTTCACAGTGTGGTTACACGGTTAAACAAGCTCAAGGTGCAGATGATATCAAAGAAAAAATGTCTAAAGCACGTGGTCAGACTGTTACTTCTTTAATGCAAAAATTTCCTACAGAAGAAGGAGAGTTATTTCCTGTTCTTAATGAGAGTAAGGATATTTATATTTTTGCTGATGAAGCCCATAGAACTCAGGAAAAGAAATTAGGTAATAATCTGAGAACTGCATTTCCAAATGCATTTTACATAGGATTCACAGGAACACCCATAGAAAAAAAGGATAGAAACACCAGGAAAACATTTGGAAATTATATTGACACCTACACAATTGATCAAAGCATAGAAGACGGAGCCACATTACCCATTTTCTATCAGGGAAGATTAGCAGATATGCATCTTGAAGGAGAAGATTTAGATGAATTATTTGACAGGATATTCGCAGATAAGACTGAAGAAGAGAAGAAAAAGATAAAACAAAAATATGCTACAGAAAGAGAAATTGCAAGAGCTCCGAAGAGGATTAAGAAAATTTGTTTGGATATTATAAAACACTTTGAAGAGCATGTTGCTCCACCGTTTAAAGCAATGATTGTTACAGGAAGTAAATTGGCAGCAGCAAGATACAAGAAAACATTAGATGAACTAAATGGGCCGTCAAATGCTATGATCGTTTCAGAGGGGCACAATGATGATCCTTTGGTAAAAAAATATTTTGATGAAACAGACAATAAAAAAATAAAGAAAGAATTCAAAGATCCAAATTCTAATCCAAAAATTGTAGTTGTATGTGGTATGCTTATAACAGGATATGATGTTCCGGTCGCACAAGTTATGTATTTAGATGATTCACTAAAGGAACATAATCTTCTGCAAGCAATAGCAAGAGTAAATAGACCATATGAAGATAAAACACACGGGTTAATAATTGATTATAACGGGATCTCAGATAATCTTGATGAAGCACTTTCTATGTTTTCAAGTTCTGATGTTGAAAATGTAATGATGAAGATTGAAGATGAAAAGAAAAGACTTGCTTCTGCACATAGGGATACAACATCATATTTTGACAACTTGGATAAAATAGAGGAATGTGTTCAGAATCTTGAAGAGGAAAAGAAAAGAAAAAGATTCCATAAATCTTATAGAAACTTTGCAAAAATTATGGATATAGCTCATCCAAATCCAATAGTTAATCCCTACAAAAAAGATTTTTACACACTAGGAAAAATATACTATAGATCTAAAAACTTGTTCAGAGATGAAAGTATGAATTTAAGGGGAGCAGGTAAAAAAGTGAGAAAACTTATTGAAGATTATGTTACTTCTTCAGGTATAAAAGTACTTAATGAAGAACCAGTTTCAATACTAGACCGAGAGTCCTATGAAGAACATCTTAAAAAAGTTGATAAGAAAGAAAAACGTATAGAGATGGAGCAGGCAATAAAAAGAGAAATAAGTGTTCAAATAGACAAAGATCCAGTTTTCTACCAATCTTTACATGAGAGGCTTGAGGAAATTATTAAAAAATATAGAGAAAAAAGACTATCTGAAAAAAACCTGTTATCAAAATATAAGAACATAATGTCGGCTATGCGTGCTAGGGGAGAAGAAGCTCAAGAAAAGGGTCTTGAGAGTACAGAACAATTACCTTTCTATGATATATTGGAAGAGAATCTATTGAAAAAAGAAGAATGGGTTGTAGCTGAGAAAGAAATATATCCATCTATATCTAGTGCAACAAAAAAAATATTAAAAATAATTGATGAAGAAAAGAAGCCAAACTGGGTAATCAAGAGTAGTGTTCAAAGGGATATTAGAAAAAAGATTAAATTATATTTAACCAAGCATTACGATCTTTCTTATAAACAGATAGTAAAGATTACAAAGCAAATAATGAGTCTTGCAAGGGTACACTTTGGATGAGATACAGACGCATTGATGCGGACAGGAAATCCATAGGCATACAGGTTGTTTATCCTGGTGACATTATTATAAGGGCACCAGAAGAAATTTCTTCTGAAAAGATACAAGAGACTATTGAAAATAAGAAGGATTGGATAAAAGAAAAACAGCAGTTTTTTAGAAATAGAGAGAAGGCAACAGATTATGAATTTTATGATGGGGAAAAATTTCCATATATGGGTCGTTGGTACAGGCTTAAAATAAGGAAAGGTGAACCCTCTCTGAAATTTTATCAGGGAAAATTTTTGGCAAGAAGTACGTCTAAAAATGATGATAAAACCAGGACAAGGGAACTTCGTCCTTTATTTCTTAGATGGTATAATCAGCGAGCGGAGAATAGTTTGGTTAAACTTGCAAAAAAACAAGCCTATATTTTTGAAAAAGACATAAAGGTAAATATATATGATTTAAAAATTTCCTGGGGATACTCAAAACAAGGAAAAATATTTCTTAACTGGAGATTAATCATGGCTCCAAAAGACATTCAGAAATATGTTATAACACATGAACTATTACACCAAGATTTCTCAAAACACGGTAAAGAATTCTGGAATAGATTGGATTCTTATGTTCCTAAAAGAAAAGAACATGAAGATTGGTTACAAAAATATGGAAAAAGATTGGATGTTTAGTTTTCACCATAAAATCTAAATATAATATTTTTTCTCATCAGGGTAATAAATTATGAAAACAAGTTAAGACACTTATCAGGCTCTCTCAACAACTTTAATGTAGTTTTTATTCCTATATTTGGGGTCAACTATCTTTCTTTTTGGATGTATCTTCATATCCTTTGGTATGCTAGAAGTTTCTTTTAAATAACAATCATGATTTTGGTACTGTTTTGTTAGTCCTTGCTTATCACAAGAAAAAATCTAGCCCCGCCAGGACTTTCGTAATAAAAAAATCCAAAGGAATTTTTTATTTTCGAACCTGGGTCGCAACCTCCAGAGGGTCGCATGATTGGCCGCTACACTACGGGGCTCTAAACCTAAAGCTAATTAAAATAATATAAAAAATTAACTGAATAAATTCATGATTTATTCAAATTTCAATAATTACCTTAACTCCAGTAATCTCAAAGATCTGGTTTTCTAGATTTTCTTTTTTTTCTGATATATCCAGAGAATCTCTTAGAGAGATTAGCTCATTTAATTTCTTTTCTGCATCTTTTTTCTTTTCTTCAAAATGCTCAAGCTGATACTCAACCTCCTTGTAATCCATTGTAACAGTAATTTTTTCAAGCCTTGTGTTGATATCTTTTTTTTCTTCAGAAAGAGATATTAAAGATTTCCGATCCCTTTCAAGGGATTCCCTGTTTAATTTATCAAGTTCTTGTAAGAATTTTTTAGGATTTTTTAGTTTAAAGGTTTCATTTTTTATTGCTTTTCTCAGATTATCAAGTATTGATGCAATCCTGAAATTCTTATCACGAACAAGCTCATCCGGTGCATCATCTAAATATTTTTCAATAAGATCATTTCCTGTAGCTTTCTCAAATTTCTTTAAGGGACGCTGCAGTCTGAAAAAATCATTTTTAACCTTTTTTTGGGTATTGGATATTTCCTTAAGAATGATCTCTCTTTGTTTATTTAATTTCTGAAATTTTCGGTATTCCTTTGAATGCTTCAATGATTCAAGTTTATATTCAAGAGATTTTTTTTTCCCTTTAATTTCCTCAAGTTCCTTTTTTTTATTCAAAATATCTTTATTCACTGAATTTTTCCTGATTATATTATCGTTAAGCTCATGAATTTTTGATTTTAATCCATTTATCAATCTTATCTCTTTTGTAAGAACAATCTCTCTTAATCGAAGAATATTATCTGAAAGACTTTTTAATTTTTCAGCAATATCTGTCATGTTATCATCAAAAAAATTCCTAAGAATATAATAACTTCTTCTTGTTTGATTGTTTAACTGATCTAATTTTTTTTCAAAATCTTTACTGAATTTTAGAATTTTTTCATATTCTTCTTCAGGAAGCTCAATAGAATCAAGAAAATGTGTAGTCTTTAGTATATAGGACTTTCTGTTTCCCTGCATTACGTGCTTTTCTCTTGGAGAAATATCCTTATTTTCAAGTTCTAAAGATTTGAGAATCTCGAGTTCTTCTCTTATATCATTGATTGTTTGTTTTATTTGTTCAAGTTTTTTATCTATGTTATCATAAATATTTCCAAATTCTTTTTTTTTATATTCATCCAGCCAATCCTCTAACTCGATAGCCGGAACAATTTCTTTTCTTTGTTCAATCATAAATAATTTTTTAATAAAATCGACTTTTACCACTCTCCCCCGTTTAAACCACTATAAAATAGTTTCAAGCTTATAAAAAATTTATTAATTAATAAATATTTTTATTTAGCGAGCTAACTATTCACCATGAAAAGAAAATACAAAAAAAAATCAGAAAATAAGATTAAGATTGCTAAAGACCATATTAAAACTTTGTTTTCAGAAGCCCAAAAGATGTATGAAAAATATCCAGAGCTAAGTCATGAATATGTAAAAAAAGCAAGAAAGATTGCTATGAAATTCAGAATCAGACTTCCTAAAAAATATAAGAGAAGATTCTGCAGGCACTGCTATCATTATCTTGTACCAGGCAAAAACGCAAGAATAAGGATAACAAAAAGCAAGGTTGTCTATTTCTGCAGAGATTGTAAAAAATTCATGAGATTCCCTTTAAAAAACCGATGAATTTGTCACTGGGTTTTTAAAGATTGTGAAAAAATGAGTAGGATATAGTTTGTGTTATTTTAAAACAAGTTTGTTTCTTTATTGATTTTTCACAACTCTATAATGTTTAATTAATTTATTCACTTTAAAATAGTTAAAAAACCAAAAGATTTATATACTTATTATAACTACTATTTGGTAACTATTATTGAAAGGCGTAGAAGCGTGTTTCTAACGAATCACCCCACCCAAGACTTCTACGCTGTTTCAATAGTATTTTAACCAAATTAATTGAACAAAATCAAAAAAAAATTTACATAATAAAGGGAAAAAAATGTACGAAGACACCGACTTTAATGTTTTAGACAAAGTAAAATCACATCAAAAGAAAAAAAGCCGTTCATTTAAATCAGAGATCAACAGAAAGATTCTTTCAGACGAAGAACTTGATGATCTGTTCCTTGATGAATAATTGTTTATTTCCTACAGGAGAATATTATGGCAAGAATAAGAAGAAGCAAAACAAACACGACCTTTTTCATGGATATTCCAAAAAAAGATACTGACGGAAGAAAATGGAAAAATCGTGAGGACGAAGAATAATTAGTTTTTTATAATTCTTTGATTTTTATATGGTATAATGTATAATTTGAAACTTAAAAAAGTTGTTAATAAGATCAATAACAGAGGTTACAACCTAATTTGTCTGCAACTTCCTGACGGTCTGAAAAAATATTCAAAAGATATCCAAACGGAAATTAAAAAACAAACGGGTTCTGAAATTATAATATGGGGGGGAAGCTGCTTTGGTGCTTGCGATCTGCCTTTGGTTGCTGAATCACTTGGTGTAGATCTTTTAATTCAATGGGGGCATAGTGAATGGCGATAAAAAAATTCAAAAATAAATCATTTTCACTGCTAGATAAAAACGATATTGGAAAAAAATATCAATTCATATGTATAATTAACAGTATCAAACAGACCTCAGGTCCAACAGTGTTTACACTAAATGACGGAACAGCTCTTTTCAAGGCAACCGGTTTTTTATCCCCGGGAAAAAGGGCATATCCTGAAGTAGAAGCACAAGACTGTATAGAAGTTGTTATACAGATAAAACAAAGACATAACAAACTAGAAGGTGAAATCTTAAAACTTAATAAAGTTGATAACAGACTATGTGATGATTTAAAAAAAAAATTAAGAGAAAATATAGCATCAAAAGGAAAAAATTTTCTTATTGAATCAGAAATTCTTGAAAAGTTAAGACCAGATATGGTAAAAGCTGCTGAAATGATAAGATCAGCTGTTTTTGATAAACATCCTGTTCTTATCAAACATCACGCTGATTGTGACGGATACTGCGCTGCAATTGCTCTTGAAAGAGCAATTCTGCCTATAATAGAAAAGATTGCAAGCAGAGAAAGATCTTCCTATAGGTTTTTCTCCAGATCTCCCAGTACAAGTCCTTTTTATGAATACTCTGATGCTTTAAGGGATCTTTCCTATATACTTGAAACACAGGATAAATATGATGAAAAGCTTCCGCTTATTATTCTTACCGACCTTGGAGATATCGAAGAGAATATTACTTCATTAAAAAGATTAAAGCAGCATGATATAAAAATTATCTTAATTGACCATCACAAACCACACAGTAAAAAACACTTAAAAAAATTAAAACAGATTACGGATATATATATTAATCCTTATGATTACGGGTTTGATTCTTCATTTGTAACAGGAATGATATGTACTGAACTTGCAGTATTAATAAATAAAGATGTTAAAAACATAAAATTTCTGCCGGCACTTGCGGGGACAGGAGACAAATCAAACATAAAAGAATTTGAAAAATATGTTAAGTTATCCGAATACACCCGAAATTCTTTAAAAAAATACGCAAAAGCGATTGATTATGAAACCTACTTTCTAAGATTCCAGGAATCAAGACCGCTTGTTGATGAGCTTTTTAGTCCGGAAAAAAATCAGGAGATCATTGATTATATTTTCTCTCTTTACAAAAAAAAGATGGATGAAGCAAAAAAGGCAGTGGCATATTATGTTAAGTCAGTTACTATTGATTCTATTAGATTAATAATAATTGACTGTGAAAAAATATCAGCGTATAATGATTATCCTCCTTCAGGAAAAATCGTAAGGCTTGCTCATGAACAATACGACGACAAAAAAAAAATTACTCTTGGACTTTTACCTGATTCAATCATCTTTAGAGTTGACGGAGTTAAAGAATTTGATGTAAATAAGACAGTGGATGATCTGAAAAAAAAGATGCCGCGAGCCATGATAAAAGGAGGAGGTCATGAATTTGCAGGAGCTCTTAAATTTGTAAAAGCTGCACATAAAGAAGTCTTAAATTATGTTGAGAAAAAAATAAGATTAATCCAGCAAAAAACAATTTAAAAATGAACTTTATTGATTATTCAATTACACTGCTAATTTCTTATTCAGGAATATTTGTTGGAATTTTTTTAGCATTTTTTGCAAAAGAGGAACTTCCTACAGCAAAACCTTATCTTCAAGTATTGCAGACCCTGCTATTGATTACCATACTATTTTTTTTGATAAAGGTTTTTAATCCTATTATTTTTATTCTAATCTTTACAGCCCTATTCTCAGGTATATTTTATATGAGGAAAAAATTAAGATTAAGAAAAATTTCAATATTCATGTATCCTATTTTCAGCCTGATTTTTTTTTTAATAAGCAAAAACGATATATTTCCTTATTTTGCATCCCTGATTTATCTTTATGGTCTTCCCACAGGAAGTCTTTTGGGAAAATATACAATTGATACAAAAAATTCCAAATTGTTGCTTAAAAAAATAAAAATCTATTCTATCTATTTCATAATTCCGGTTGTATTTTATGCTGGAAAAAAACTTCTTTCTTAAAAAACAAGATATGAAACAACAAATCCAATTATTGCACCTGCAATTACTTCTTTTGGAGTATGACCGATAAATTCATAGAGTCGTTCAGGTTTTATTTTTTTAAACATTTGGAATTCTTCAAATATCTTATTTATGATTGCTGCCTGTTTTCCTGCTGCCCTTCTTACACCAACAGCATCATATACAACAATGATTGAAAAAACTAAAGCAACAATAAAAATGTTTGATATGCCTGTCTCATGGTATAGACCAAAAGTAAGAGCTATAACTGTTGCAGTATGAGAAGAGGGCATATGCCCGGATTTAAAAAAAAGCTTCAGTCTGACTTTTTTTGATTTATAATAATTTAATACAACTTTTAAGGTGCATGCAATAAGAAACGAAATAAATGTGCTTTGAATAATCCTGTTTTGAATCAGGAGCAAAAAAGGGTTCATAATTATTCTATATTTATTCAAATATTTATTTTTTTATCTTATCGAGCATATAGATTCCTGTAAAAGATATCCAGGAAAACATAATTCCTGAATATGAAAATACAAGATAAGGCCTTATGGACAGATCAATCTCTAAAAAATATATAAATCCTGAAAAAAGCATTGCAAGGATAAAAATGAAGATAAAATACTTTTTTACATAGCTGTATAAATGCACTCCGACTGCATAAGAAATACCTGTAAGGATTCCAAACAAAACAAAAACATAAATCAATTGACCTACAGAGTGGTTCAACGGGTGGTTCACTTCAAAGATTCCAAGCATCATTACAAGCAAAGGCGCACTAACAAACAACAGGGAATGGCTGAACGGCTGATGAAAAAACCTGTTGATCAGGTATATTTTTTCTTTTTTTAATTCAGGTGTAAAATAAAGACTTAATATCTTTGAAACTGTATGGACTCCCAGTGAAATATTAATCAGACCTATAAGAATGTATGTAAAGAACAGAAAAACAGAATTTGTCACAGGAATTTTTAGGACGGAAGGTCTTTCAAGAATCTCAATTAACATCAGGATATATACAAGAAGTATTGACAAAGGAGCTATGATCAGATAAAAAAACTGTGTTAAATTAATATTACCTCCAAAAATAAATTTATCATTAAAAAACCTAATCTGGTAGATCATAATACTAAATAGAACAATAAAGACAAGAATAATGATTTTTATAGGCATCAGATTTTTTTAAAGCAATTGGTTATTTAAATCTGTTTTGATTTTATCTTCTTATGAACTATACAATACTTGACTGCTATACTGATGAACCCGCAGGATTAGGTGTTCCTCCCTATATCGGAACTTATCCCAGATACATCTATGGAAGAATCAAAAGAAAGGGAAATAATGTAAAATATCTTAGAATTGATGATCTGAGGCTCTATTTTTTTTATGACAACAAGATTAAAAAAAAGAAAAAAACTGATAAAAAGATATATAACAGAACTAACCAGGATGTAAATAAGATCCTTAATAATACTGATGTTCTTATTGTAATTTCAGGAATTCATGTTCCTGGCAAATATCTATCAGCACTTCCGGGAACACTTTTTGAGGTTGTAAAGCTTGTAAAAAATATCAACTGCAAAAAAATCCTCACAGGTCCAGCTGCAACAGAATTCGGATCGCGTCTTGAAGGCGGAAAATCATTTGAAAACATTAATCTATCTGTTTTTGATGAGATAATTCCTGATTATGTTCATGATTATAAGAAAATTGCAAAATATGCTATTTTCGGAGCTGAGATTGTCAAATATATTCCTGACCTTGTTGTTGCAGAGATTGAAACATCCAGAGGCTGCTCAAAAAAAGTTCCCTGCAGTTTCTGTACTGAACCATTAAAAAATAAGCTTGAATTCAGGAATATAAATGATATTACAGATGAAGTAAAAGAATTAAATAAAGCCGGTGTTGTCCACTTCAGGCTGGGAAAGCAGTCTGATTTTTTTATGTGGTCATGCTCAGAGATTGAAAAGATGCTTTCCTCAATCAGAAAAGAGTGTGATATTGAAACATTGCATATTGATAATATTGATCCTGCAAAAGTAACTGAAGAGAAAGTTAAGCTTGTTACTAAATACTGTACTGAAGGTAATGTTGCTGCTCTGGGAATTGAATCTTTTGATTCTGAAATTGTAAAAAAAAATCATTTAAATTCCACACCAGATACTTCTATGAAAGCAATAAAGATAATAAACAAGCATGGGAAAAAATACGGGAAAAACGGAATGCCTTTATTTCTACCCGGAATTAATCTTTTGTTCGGTCTTTATGGTGAAACAAAAAAAACCCATGAAAAAAATATGAAATATTTAAAACAAATTCTAAAGGAAGAATTGCTTATCAGGAGGATAAACATCAGGCAGGTTTCTGTCTATAAAAATACAGATCTGGATAAGCTCTGTGGTATAAAATATCTCTGTAAAAACAAGAAATATTACTGGAAATGGAGGCATCAGATAAGACAGGATATTGATAATGAGATATTAAAAAGGTTAGTTCCTGTGGGTCATATCTTAAAAAATGTAAGAACCGAGGTGCACGACGGCAACAATACTTTTGCCAGGCAGGCAGGAACATATCCTCTGGTTGTGGGGATTAAAGAAAAGCTTCCTTTAAAAAAAAACTATGATGTAAAGATAATTGATCATATGTTAAGAAGTGTTACAGGAGAAGTATTAAGGCTACCGGCAACTGAGCTTTGATTTTAATTGAATTTTCTTTCTTTCGAATTTTTATTTCAATTATTTTTTAATCTTTTCAGATTTTTTTTCAAAGTTGCCCTGCCGGCAACAATATAATATAATGTATGAGGTCATATAAATAATTTTCGTTTTAAAAATTTTTTTAAAGAAAAAATTTTTATGGGCTGGAAAAACGTTCTCATTTATCTAAACTGCGAGGTTAGAGCTTGATTAACTTTGTTATTTTTTCTTCTTAATTTTATTTGAGTTGTAGTTCATTGTTCATAGAAAAAAGAAAATTTTTTGAATATTATAACAAAACATTTTCAATGTTGTTACTAAAATAACATTAAGTTTATATATCTCCTGCTGGTTCTATGTAAAGTTTTAGAAATGAAAATCGGATTATTGTATGATCGAATCAGAAAGGATGAGAAAAAGATAATCGCAGCTGCAAGAAAACAGGGAATTTCTGTAAAA
>WJJD01000167.1 GCA_014729915.1 Candidatus Woesearchaeota archaeon
ATTATTTGCTTTCCTATCAATGAATATCGGCTTTATCTATAATGCACTTAATCTTGGTTTTACAAGCAATCTGTATTATGATATTGGCATAAGAGCTGTGCTTGGCCTGATTGCAGCATTCAAGATAAAAGCAGCAGCAGCTGTAACAAAAGGGCATGGGAGCGTTGGAGAGAAACTTCCACATGCTTTGATTATAGGAGCTGTAATCACAGTTGCACCTTATGCGTGGCCTTTAATAGTTAAAACAGGGATAATTCCTCCATTCTTGCAGAGATGATTATTATAAAATGGAAGTTTCAGTACTAGCAAGCGGAAGTTCCGGAAATTCTACATTTGTAAGTACAAAATCTAAAAAATTTCTCTTTGATGCAGGACTTTCCTGCAGAAGGATTAAAAAAAAACTATCTTCAATTGGTCAAGATATAAAGGACATTGATGCAATTTTTGTCTCTCATGAACATATCGATCATATAAGAGGATTAAGAGTAATTCAAAAATACCATGAGACACCTATATATGCTGAAAAACTGACTCATTCAAAAATAGGTCTTGATAACATAAATCACTTTATTATAGAAAAAGCAATGAAACTTAACGGTGTTTCAGTAAAACCGATGAAAACAAGGCATGATGCAGTCAATTCCTGCGGGTTTTTAATTGAGGAAAATAAGAAGAAGATCGGGATCTTTACTGATCTAGGCTGCATGACAGATAATATCAAAGAAGAGCTTCCTGAAATGGATGCAATTGTTCTGGAATCTAATCATGATATTGACATGCTTATAGATGGTCCTTATCCTTACTTTCTGAAACAAAGGATTATGAGTGATGATGGACATCTTTCTAATATTGATGCCGGCATTTCAATTAAAGAGAATGCAACAGAAAAATTAAGGACTGTTTTTTTATCACATCTAAGCCAGAAGAACAATACTCCTGACAAAGCTTATGAAACATTTACTGCATTAATTAATAAGAATAAAGCACTTAGAATTGATACTGTTCTTACAGATCAGGTTAAACCTACTGAATTAAGAAGAATTTAGATTATATCTACTTGTTTTCCAAGAGCCTGTCCAGGTATTCCTGTCTCAAACAATGCCCTTACTGCTCCCTTATTTCCATGTGCAGAAGAGATTTTTCCTGAGATTTTAGTCTTATTTTTTCCAGGAGCAATCCACTCTACTTTTTTTCCAACTAGTTTTTCTGCATCTTCCCTGTTTTTGACTTTTTCAACAATAATTACTGCCTGGTTTGTCTTCTGGGTTCTTCTTCCTCTCCTATAATTTGAGATAGTTCCTTTCATTATCCTCTGGAAAAAGCAAGATATTTAAAAAATTTTGGTTTCAAAATTACCTGATACCATCCGGTTTAATATCAATCTTTGAGAAGATCTCTTTTTCTAATTCTATATTCAATTCATAGACTTTCTTTCTTTTTTCTTTGTCTTTTGGAGGGTATCTTTTTTCAAGATAATCAAACCTCTGCTTTAAAGAAACAATCTTATCATGATTGACCCGTTTGTCTGCATAATACACTATCTTTTGCTCCCAGGTATCAAACCCATCAAGAATTTCATACAGCATGTGCTTTTTTATGATATCAGCAAGTCTTGGATATTCATGCTTAAACATTTTGTATCCTTCTGTTCCGTGATTTGTATTATTATTTATTTCATCCCACTTTTTTACATCATGGAGAAGGGATCCAGCATTTACAAGAGCTAAATTAAGGCTGATGTTATTTTTTAGAAATTTTTTTGCAATAAGTACTGCAATCTTATTTACAACAATTGAGTGCCTGATTATCTTCTCGTGTGTACCCTGGGCTTTTAAAATTTGTAAACATTGTTTTGTATTTGGCTGGTTCATAACTTTTAGAAAATTAGCCGGCTTTATTATTTTTTGGTGTAAAATGAAGTAGTTATTTTTTTCAATTCCTAACTGAATAGAGAAACTTTACTCTTATATAAAAAATCATTTTCGTCCCAAAACAAGATTGATTGGCTGATCATATCAACAAACAATTCTTTTTTTTCATTTATACCAGAGGTTATATCCTGTTTTGTATAGACATGAACTAGAATCTTTAAAGTTTTATCTTGTCCGGTTATTGCTACATTTTCAAAAGCTTTTATAAGCTCATGTTTGTTTTCATTTATTGCTAAGAGATTCAACTTGTTTTTATCAATATTAAAAAAAGCAAGAGAATCACATTTTTTAAGGAGATCTTCATGATCAAAATAAAATTTCAATAAGAAATACCTTGCTTCTTTTATAAAATATGAAGTAAGTACATATTTGTCTAACCTGTTCATAGATATCTTTTTTTTTTCACAAAGATCCTTTTTAACAATCCTGATATGAGCAAATTCTTTTCCAAGTGAATAAACTGATTGCGGTTTTCCCCTTGTTTTTTTTTTGTTTTTCTTTTTTGATTTTACTAATTTTAGGGCTTTTAATAATCTCATCTGTGAACTGATGTTTGCTAAAGAAGTGTTTAATGATTCAGAAAGCTCTGACTGTGTAACAGGCTTTTTTGAGATTTTACAAAGAATTTTCCATCGTGTGTCTTCAAGAATATCCTCAGCTTCCATAAAGGTTATGAATCCAAATTGATTAATATATTTTTCTAATTATTTTAAAACTAAATTAATTAATTGAGTAATTAAGTAATTATTTCTGTTTAATTATTAATTTTTAGTGATTACTTCAGGATAAAAAATCTCCTCTAAGAGATACTTACTTTACGAAAGATATAAATAGTAAATATGTTTTAAAATATTTAAAAATGTGTGTTTTTATTAAAACGGGGGAACCATATAAAGAGGTGGATAGTCACTTCTTTGTAACATAAATATGAAATTAGGTGGTATTGTAAAAAGATCAGATATAATTGACAATTTTCAATTCTGTGAGGTTGCACAGTGGTAAGGATACTTATGTTCGGGTGGGAATTTCCTCCCTTTAGCAAAGGAGGATTAGGTACAGCTTGCTATGGACTTACCAGAGGTTTAAATAAACTTGGTTCTGATGTAATATTTGTCGTTCCCCGGGGAAAAAGAGCAAAACAGACAGCTCATATCAATCTAATTGTTGCTGAAAATCTTTATATAGATAATGAAAAATTAATAATCAGAGGGGTTGATTCACTACTTCATGCATATATGTCAAGCAAACAATACGCTGATTCATTTAACAGGATTCTTGCTTTTTCTGACAGTTCTGAGTCTGATGTTATTTACGGAAGGGATTTGTTTGAAGAAGTTGAAAGATATGCCCAGAAAGGAAAAGTGATAGCGTGTTTTGAGGATTTTGATGTTATACATGCACATGACTGGATGACGTATAAGGCAGGAATCCAGGCAAAAAAAGCTTCTGGAAAACCTCTTGTGATCCATGTTCACGCAACAGAGTTTGACAGGACTGGAGGGCATCCTTCCCAGGCAGTTTATGATATTGAAAGACAAGGCATGCATTCTGCTGACAGAATTATTACAGTGAGCAATTACACAAAAAACATGATAATGAAGCATTACGGAATTGAAGAATCAAAGATTGAAGTTGTGTATAACGGAATATATTTTGATTATGAATGCAAAGATTATGAAAAAATTGGAACAGATGATAAAGTTGTTTTATTTTTAGGAAGAATAACTCTGCAGAAAGGTCCTGATTATTTTCTTGAGGCAGCAAAAAGAGTTCTTGATTATATGCCTGATGTCAAGTTTGTTGTTGCAGGTTCAGGTGATATGCATGCGGAAATGATTGAACGGGCTGCTCACATGGGTATCGGAAAGAATGTTCTGTTTACTGGTTTTTTAAAAGGAGAAGATATTCACAGGGCATACAGAATGGCTGATCTTTATGTGATGCCTTCTATAAGTGAACCTTTTGGTATAACACCACTTGAGTCTCTTCAGAACGGAACACCGGTCCTTATATCAAAACAATCAGGAGTATCTGAGGTACTTACAAATGCTCTAAAGGTTGATTTCTGGGACATAGATGAGATGACAAACAAGATGATATCTGCATTAAACTATCCATGCCTTAACACTACTCTTGCACATGAGGGAAAAAAAGAAGTTGAATTATTATCATGGGACAAAGCTGCTGAAAAATGTATTGATGTATACAGTGGTGTGGTATGAAAAATATCTGTTTTTATTTTCAGGTGCATCAACCTTACAGGATGAGAAAATATCCTGTCTTTGATGTGGGAAAAAACCATCAGTATTATGATAATCTGAAAAATCGCCAGATAATGCAAAAAGTTGCTAAAAAATGTTATATTCCCACAAATAATATCATCTTAAGACTGATAAACAAGACTAAAGGAAAATTCAAGGTCGCTTATTCAATAACAGGTATTGCTCTTGAGCAGTTTGAAAAGTATGCACCTGATGTTCTTGAATCTTTTAAAGAACTTGCAGGGACTGGTTGTGTTGAATTTTTATCAGAGACTTATTATCACAGCCTTGCATACCTTTATTCAAAAGAAGAATTCACAAAACAGGTAAATAAACATAAGAACCTTATAAAGAAACTTTTTGGACAGAATCCAAAGGTTTTCAGGAATACAGAGCTTATTTATTATAATGAGCTTGCAAAATTCGTTGAGGATATGGGTTATAAGGCTATTATTGCTGAAGGTGCTGACCACATATTAAAATGGCGCTCTCCGAACCATGTTTACAGACCAAAGACCACCAAGAAAATAAAGCTTCTTTTAAAAAATTACAAGTTAAGCGATGATATTGCTTTCAGGTTTTCTAACAGGAAATGGAAAGAATATCCTCTTACCACAGAAAAATTTGTTGACTGGGCTGCTTTTGCTCAGGGAGAGACAATTAACCTTTTCATGGATTATGAGACTTTTGGCGAACACCAGTGGGAAGACACCGGAATATTTAACTTTTTAAATTCGCTTCCAAAAGCAGTATTAAAAAAAAATATGGGTTTTATTCTTCCAAGTCAAGCAGCTGATCTTACTCCGGTAGGTGAGCTTGATGTTCATCATGCAGTTTCCTGGGCAGATGTTGAAAGAGATCTCAGTGCGTGGCTTGGAAACAAAATGCAGCAGACTGCGTTAGATGAAATTTACAAGATTGAAAAGGAAATAATAAATTCAGACAACAATGATCTTTTAAGAGACTGGAGACTCTTACAGACCAGTGATCATTTCTATTATATGTGCACAAAATGGTTTGCAGACGGAGATGTCCATAAATATTTTAATCCGTATGACAGTCCTTATGATTCATACATAAGCTTTATGAATGTACTTAATGATCTTATTTACAGGATAAAGGGCAGTAAAGGAAAACATATCGTTACTGAAAAACCCAGCATATTGATTAAGAAATAAAATAAGGGATTTTTTTAAGAAATCCATATAGGGTGAATTATTATGGCAAAAAAAAAAAGAGGCAGAAAAGCTAGTTCTAAAAAGAAAACTAAGAATAAAAGAAAAACAAAAAAGAAAACAAGATCCAGAAAAAAGACAAAGACCAAAAAAATAAAGGCAAAAAAGAAATCTTCTAAAAAAAAAAACTCATCAAAAAAATTAAAGAATGCAAAACCAGATAATTATTTCATCTTAGTAACAGGCGCTTTATTAAAGAATCTGAAGGAACTTGCCCATTCTTTTGATACTATGAACAAGTGGGTCTTTGATCATCATGTGAATGAACAGAGAAATGATTTTTCAACATGGATAAGGGATATCTTAAAAGAAGAGGATCTTGCTGAAGAGATAAGGTATATCCGGGACATGAAAGAAATGCAGGTTCTTATATATAAATATATAGTCAATAAATATCTATAATAAAAAAGAGGGAATCAAATGTCAAAATACCTTGAGGATGTAAGCAAAGAGCATGCATTCAGGCTTAAGCATACAGACATAGTTAATCTTTATGAGCTTTTGCATGAGCTAAAGGAGCTTGATCAGGATGAGTTTAAACATTATGTTGGTGAAGAGTACAACCATTTTGTTTCATGGATTACACATATTGTAGGAGATACAACACTTGCTGAAGAGCTTGATAAAGTCAAATCACAAGATGCAACTATAAAGATCCTAGAAAACAGGATAAAGGAGCTGAAAAACCAGGAATATGATATCCAGAAATATTTTAAAGCAGACAAGGAGAATCTTCATTCCAAAAAAAGACAAAAGGAAGATATTAAGGAAGAAGAAGAGAAAATTGAGCTTGATTCCAATACAGAAAAAAAATCTCCTATTGTTGATGAGGAGTATCTTTACCGGATGCATTTGGGAAGAGAGATTGCATTATCATTTTTCCTCGGACTTATAATTGGAATTTTTATAGGTATGACTATTATGAAAATGACGGTGTTACAATGAAATCCAAAGCAGATATTTTTTTTGAAGTTTCATGGGAAATATGCAACAAGGTCGGTGGAATATATACAGTTGTAAGTTCAAAAGCTGTGCCTACACTAAAATATTATAAGAATAATTATTTTCCAGTTGGTCCTTATTTTAAGGATAAGTGCTTTGGTGAATTTGAAGAGCAGGAGCCTGCTGAATTCTTAAAAAAGGTGTTTTCAGATTTAAAACAATACGGTATTGACTGTCATTTCGGAAAATGGCTTATCGAGGGGGAGCCAAATACAATTCTTGTTGATTTCCAGGGATTTTTAGGGAGCAATGACAGGATAAAAGCAGGGCTCTGGGAGACATTTAAGATTGATTCTTTAGGAACTGATTTTTATGATTATGATTATCCTATACTCTGGTCAACTGCAGTGGGAATGCTCATTTCCAAGGTTAAACAAGCTCTTAAAGATAAGACTGTTGTTGCCCAGTTTCATGAATGGCTATCAGGAGGAGGGTTACTTTATATAAAGAAAAACAATGTTGATGTCGGCACTGTATTTACAACACATGCTACTATGCTTGGACGGACGCTTGCAGGAAATCATATTGATTTGTATAATGAACTTGAAACAATTGATCCTGGAAAAGAAGCTTACAAACATAAAATCCAGGCAAAATACCTTACTGAAAGGCAGTGTGCAAAAAATGCTGATGTCTTTACAACAGTTTCAGAGATCACAGGCATGGAAGCAACCTACCTTCTCGGAAAAAAACCTGATGTTTTGCTTCCCAATGGTCTTGATATTGATAAGTTTCCGACTTTTGAAGATGCATCTATTAAACATAAGCTTCTTAAAAGAAAGATGAAAGAGTTTCTTATGCATTATTTTTTTCCATATTACACGTTTGATCTTGATAATACACTTATGTATTTTCTTGCAGGAAGGTATGAAGTCAGGGATAAGGGTATTGATGTTTATATAAAAGCATTATCAAGACTCAATAAAATGCTTATTAAGAATAATTCTGAAAAAACAATTGTTGCTTTTATCTGGGTTCCTGCGTTTGCAGCAAGCATTAAAAAGCAGATACTTGAGAACAAGACATACTATGAGGATATCAAGGATTCAATTTATGATATATCAAATGAGATCAGGGACAGGATTGTATACGGACTTATTTCAAAAAAAGATCTTGATGCTGATTTTATTTTAGGAAATAATCTATTAAGAGAGACTAAGAAAAGAATTATCAGATTTTCCAGGGAAGGTATCCCTGATATTTGCACACACCATCTTACAGAAGAAAATAATGAAGTGATCTCTTTAATTAAAGAACAGGGATTAATAAATAATAAATATGATAAAGTTAAACTAATCTATTATCCTATCTATCTTACAGGTGCTGATTCACTTCTTGATCTTAATTATTATGAAGCTATAATGAGTTCTCATCTTGGAGTATTTCCCAGTTATTATGAGCCATGGGGCTATACCCCTCTGGAGACTGGTGCTTTAGGTATTGCATCTTTAACAACTGACCTTGCTGGTTTTGGCAGATATATTAAAAAAAGAGACACAGGAAAGAAAAATAAAGGTATTTTTGTTCTCGGAAGGATGGATAAGACTGAAGAAGAGGTTGTAATAGATCTTGCAGAAATAATGTACAGGTTTTCTACATATTCAAAGCAGGACAGGATTGAAAACAAGCTTAAAGCAAAACGCATTGCTTCAATGGCAGACTGGAAAAATTTGATTGAAAATTATATTCATGCCCATAATCTTTCCGTAAAAAAAATCAGAGGGGAATAGTTTGGGAGAATTAAGAAAAGATTATATTTTAGACAGGTATGTTATTATTGCTTCCGAACGGAATAAAAGACCGCATCAGTTCAGACAGGAAAAAGTTTCAAAGCATGTTGATAAATGTTTTTTTTGTCCGGGAAATGAGCATCTTACTCCTGAAGAGCTGGGAAGGATAAAAAAGGGGGATTCATGGCTTATTCGGTATTTCCCGAACAAATTTCCTGCAGTCAAAAAAAAAGGGGAGATGATTGTTTCAACAGATAATAATTTTTTTACTTATTCAGATTCTTTTGGGATGCATGAGGTCATTGTTGAGACACCTGAGCATGAAAAAGAGTTGGCTGATCTTTCTGTTTCACATATAAAAAAGATACTAAATGTTTATTCATCAAGAATAAAATGTTTAGCAGACAAACCAGGAATTAAGTATGTTTCTGTTTTCAAAAACCACGGAAAAGATGCAGGAACTTCAATCATCCATACCCATTCGCAGGTTATTGCTTATAATATTGTTCCGGGAATTATCAGAAAAAAAGAAGATGCCTGCAAAGATTCATGTGCATACTGCAGGATTATTCAAATCGAAAAGGATTCACACAGAAAATGTTTTGAAAATGAAGATGCTGTTGCTTTCACTCCATATGCTTCAAGGTTTCCTTTTGAGATCTGGATCCTTCCAAAAAGACACAGGATCAATATAACTGAGTTTAATGACAGAGAGATTGAATCTGCTGCTAAGATCCTAAAAAAGATCCTTGTTATGCTTCAGGAACTAAACAGCCCATATAACATGTATCTTCATTACGGAACAAGGAACCTGCACTTCCAGATAATAATCGCACCAAGGCTTGCAAAATGGGCAGGTTTTGAATTATCTACCGGAACAATAATAAATCCAATCTCGCCTGAAAAGGCTGCGAAATTCTATAGGGAAGGATAAATTTCTGCTCTGCAAAAATTTTATAAGCCAAAAACTATTTATACCAGTATACTTATTTATATATTAATATGACACATATTACTGATTTTAGTGCATATGGATTTAATCGTATCATAAAATATAAAGGAGTATTTGATTTTGATGGATTGTACAAATTTGTAAGAAAATGGCTTACAGACAGGGACTGGGATTTTTTTGAGATTGAAGCAAAGGAAAAACCTCCCTGGATAATATACAAGTGGATGGCTTTTAAGAAAATCACTTTTTATGCGGCTCTCCAGATCAAAATAAATTTCAGGGTATGGGAGCCAAAAGAAGTCATAATTCTTAAAGACGGACAAAAGAAAAAGATGATGGATGCAAGATTAAAGATTGATCTTTCAGGAGCTCAAATCACTGATTACGACGGTGATTTTGAAAAATCCGCTTTTTTGAAAAAAGTTGAGACTTTTTTAAACGCTTATGTGTTGTATCATGAGAACCTGTTGAAATATTTTGATTATCTTGACTATTACATGCATGGATTAATGACTGAAATTAAAGATTATCTTGGTATGGAAACCGCAAGCAACGCTTATTGAAGATGGCAGATACAATTTTTCCTATGGTTGATGAGAGAATAGAATATGAAGGACTCTTTTCTATGAAAGAGGTATTCAGGATTTTAGATAAGTATTTCAGGCAGAAAGGATATGATAAGAAGATTGTTTTTGATGAGGAATACCATACAGAGACTGGAAAATATATCCATGTCAAATTCACACCTTATAAGAAAGTGGATGATTATATCAGGATCATGATGAGGATATGGATCTATGCGCATAATCTTATTGAAGTGGAAAAAGAACTTGAAGGTAAGAAAATAAAGACAAATCAGGGCAAACTTTTGATGATTTTTGATTCACAGATGATGACCGATTATAGAGAAAGTTGGTCAGTTTCTGATCCTGAATTAGGATTTAAACCGATTTATTTTTTAATTCAGGTTTTGATGGAAAAATATATCTACAGGAAGAGGCTTGCACACTGGGAGGGTGTTATACGGCATACTTTAATAGGTGCAAAAACCGAGGTAGCAAGCTATCTTAACCTAAATAAATTTCTTTACTGAAAATGTGGCAAAAGGCATGGGATGAAGTTCAGCACGTTGTAACCGGTATGCAGATAAATTATACTGGTGTTTTTAATTATCAAGAGATTTTTAGGTTCATTGACAGGCATTTCAGGAAAAAAGGATATGAAAAGATGGTTCTTATGGATAAGGAAAAGGTCTTTAAGACAGGAAAATCTATCCATGCCAGATTAAGACCGTACAAAGTAAAAGGAGATGCCCGTCTTGAAGTACAGATCTGGATTGAGATTGAGAACATGACTGAATTTATTAAAGAGTTTGAAGAAAAAAAGGTGAAATTAAACAAAGGTGATGTCTCGATTACTATAGATGCCTTTGTTGTATACAATCAGAGAGGAAAATGGGAAGTGAGAGCAGAATATGTCTTTATCAGGACATTGTTTGATAAATTCTTAACTAAACCTGAATCAGCAAATTATGAAGGGCAGGTAAAGGTTGATGCAGTTGAATTTAAACAGGAAATAAACAGCCTGCTGAATCTTTATAAGTTTATGTTCTGATAAGTTTTAAATACAAATGATTCTTTCTTAGTAAGGGTGATTATTATGGATGATAAAATGCTTATTGATGAATCAGATATGAAATCTATTCTTGAAAAATTTCCAGATATGATTAAGGAATCTTTGAACCTTGCCGGAGATCTTGCTGTTGACAGAGATAAAAAAAGCGTGTGTGTTACAGGTATGGGAGGAAGTGCTTTTTCAGGAGACCTTTTAAAAGCCTATCTTGAGGAAATTGAGATACCGATATTTGTAAATAAGACTTACACATTACCAAAACATATTGACAGGAATTCACTTGTCTTTGCAGTTTCTTATTCCGGAAATACTGAAGAGACAATCTCTTCATATAGGAACGCTATAAAAAAAGGAATTAAACCGATTGCTATCTCTTCAGGTGGGAAATTAAGAAAGCTTTCTGAGATTAATGAGAATCCTTTCATAAAGATCCCTGAAGGATATCCTCCGAGATTATCAACTCCTTTTTTGTTTTTTCCTATGCTTTCTGTTCTTGAAAATTCAGGTATTATCAAATCAAGGGATAATGCTATTAACATGACTATTGATTCAATCAGATCAGCAGATTATAAAGAACGGGCAAAAATCATTGCTCAGAGAATGAAAGATAAGATCCCTATTATTTATTCTTCAATGAAAAATTTTTGTGTTGCTGAAAAGTGGAAGACTGATATAAATGAGAATGCTAAAGCAATGGCTTTTTACAATATGTTTCCTGAGTTTAATCATAATGAAATCTGTGCCTATACAAATATTGTCGGTGATTATTTTGTTCTGATAATTAAGGATGAGAAGGATCACGAAAGAGTTAAAAAAAGAATCAAAATTATTAAAGAGCTTATTAAAAAAAGGGGAATACATGTAATGGAGATAGCAATTAGAGGAGAGCACTATCTTTCAAGATTGTTATCTCCCTTATATCTTGGATTGTGGGTGTCTTATTTTTTGGCTTTGGAATATGAGACAGATCCTACTCCTGTAAAGATCATTGAAGATCTCAAGAAAGAGCTTTCATAAAAAATTCTGAAAGAATTTTTTATTTTCAAAACATTTAAATATTTGTAGAATAATTAATTTAGTAAATCATTATCATAATGGGGAGGATTTTAAAATGAAAAAATTTATGAAAAAAGTTCACGAAAAGATTAAGACTTTTGCAGATGAAGATGATTTTCAAGAGGGAGAAGAAGAATATCTTGAGTTGGATACAGCATTAAAGTCCAAAGATAAATCTTCAAAAATTATAGTGCGGCCGTTTGTAATTGAGGATTTTTCTGATATTAAACCTATACTTGATACCCTAAGAGAAGGATATACTATTGCTCTTGTTAATATCAAGCCATTAAAAGACAAGGATCTTGTTGAACTTAAAAGAGCTATTAACAAGCTAAAAAAGACAAGCGATGCAATTAATGGAGATATTGCTGGTTTTGGAGATGATTATATTATCATAACTCCGAATTTTGCTGAGATATACAGGTCGCCAGAACAGGATGAATTAAGTGAACCATAAGGTCTATCCTTTCAATATTTTTGCAACTTCTATATTTTTTTAAAATCATTCATAATTCTATTATATATATCAGGCCGATGAAGAATATTTCGCTAGTGTTTACGCAGAAAATATGAAGCTGAGGCCTGGTATATCCTGGTGTATTATTGTTTTTTATGTTGAGAGATATAATCTTTTCTGCTGCTGATATGATAATCTTTAATTCGAAAAAAAATTTACTCCTGGAAATTTGTGGTTCCTGCTTACACAAAAGCTTTTTATTCTATTTTTTATTGCATCTGTCTATGGGAGAAAAAACCGACCAGAGAATTAAAGAATTAGAAGAAGAGATTAAAAATACTAAATATAATAAGGCAACCCAGCACCATATTGGGCTATTAAAAGCAAAGATTGCCAAACTTAAACAAAAAAAAGAACAGCAGCAGTCATCATCAGGAGGAGGAGAAGGTTATTCTGTAAAAAAAGCTGGAGACGGAACTGTTGTAATGGTGGGCTTTCCGAGTGTGGGAAAATCAACTCTGTTGAATTCTCTTACAAATGCAGAGAGCAAAACTGCTCCGTATGCTTTCACAACTCTTGATGTTATTCCGGGAATGATGGAATACAATCAGGCAAAAATCCAGATTCTTGATGTGCCGGGAATAGTAAGCGGAGCTTCTGACGGCACCGGAAGAGGGAAAGAAGTCCTTTCTGTTATATGGGGAACTGATCTTGTCATGATTATTCTTGATATCAATAATTTAGGTCAGTATGAAGTTGTAAAAAAAGAAGTTTATAATTTTAATATCCGGCTTAATCAAAAAAAACCTGATGTCCGGATAAGAAAAAAAGCAAAAGGCGGCATAAGGATAGGATCCACTGTTAAACTTGATATGAATGAGAGAACTATAAAGAATATACTAAATGAGTTTAAGATTATAAATGCTGAAGTCTTGATAAGAACAGAGATAAATGAGGATCAGCTTATAGATGTTGTTGAAGGAAACAAGAAATATGTTCCTGGTTTTGTTGTTATCAATAAGATCGACAGCACAACTCCTGGTATGCTGTCAGCTGCTGAAAAGAAATTTCCTGATGCTGTTTTTATATCTGCTGAAAAAAATAAAAATTTAGATTATTTAAGACAGAAAATTTTTGACAGCATGGATTTTATTAGGATTTATTTAAAGGAACCGGGAAAGGAGCCGGATATGGATGAGCCTATGATTCTTAAGAGTGATTCAACTCTAAAGGAATTGTGCGAAAAGATTCATCAGGATTTTGTGGAAAGGTTCAAATTTGCAAGAATCTGGGGAAAGTCTGTAAAATACGACGGCCAGATGAGGACAAAATTGGATCAGGTTCTTCATGACAAAGATATAGTTGAGCTGCACATCAGCTAGCGTATAATTAAAGTATGTAACTTTGTCATGAGTCTTGGGTCCTTAAGTTTTTAGTTGTCTTTAATCCAAAATTATTTAAACCTGAATAATTATTTATTTGTCGGGGGTTTTATGAAAAGAGTTGTTACAGCTATCTTTGTATTTTTAATATCTGTAAATCTAAGCTATGCTCCTATGTTTGATTATTATGATTTTTCTGATTATAGTGAAATTCCGGTTGCAGGCATTTCTAAAAAGGAAAATATCGGCGTCTTGGGAAAATTAAGGCTCTATAAACTCAGATCAGGTAGAGACAGAATATATTTCAGTGATAATATTGTCATTTCAAAGGATGCTAAAAATTCAATCATATTTGCAATCAGAACCGCAGAAGAATTCCTTGGTGAGCCTGAATCTTCGTATTTTGTCCAGTTTGATCTTCCTGCAGATAAGGTTTCAGGAAAAAGTTCATCTTCAGCTGTTTTTTTGCTTACTGTAGCAGTTAATATGCATAAAAATATACGGCAGGACATCCTTGTCTCAGGAGATATTGATACTAATTATGAGTTGAGTTCCGGAGGGCATATTCTTATAAAGATACTTGCAGCTAAAAATAAAGGGATTAATACAGTAATTTTTCCTGATCAGGAAAGAAAAATCCTTGAAAAGCATATTGTCAGAAAAGATCCTGAAAAAAACTATTTTGTTACAAAAGAGGTTGATTTTTCTGAATATGTAAAAAATAATATTGGATCTAAAGTGATTATACGGAAAGATATAAGAGAAATACTTGAAATAATGATAAAATGAATTTCAGATAACAATTTAAACATATGAATTTTTTTAGAAAAATATGACCTGGAAAAAAGTTGCAGATACAAAGGATCTTATTATCTATGAAAAATCCAATGAGGATTCTAAAGTCAAAATAGAGGCAAGATTCAATTCTGATAGAAAATGGGAGGTTTTTAAAACTTTCATTAAAAAGGATGTTACAAAACTTTTAAACCAGAGGATCCTTGATTCAAAACAAGAGGTTAAAAAGATAATAAAGAAATTAAAAAATTCCAAAATTAAAAGCTTAAAGCATTATAAAAATGTAAATCTCAGCTTCAGAAGGGAATTTAAAGAGGAGTATTTCGAGAAATGGTCTTTTTCTGTTAACAGGGATGCATTTGAAAATATAATTTTTTTAAGATTTGATAAGGATATCACTGTTGATGTTGTTTTGAGACACAAATACAGAAATGTCCACGACATTATTGTAAGGAAGATAGAAAGAGATCTTGGTCTTGATACTGATATTATTTCTTATAATTTGTATTTCTTTGAATACCATACCAGAAAAAATAAAGAGAAGGAAAATATGGGAAAAATTCTTTTCGGAAGAATTGAGTTTGGTTTTGGGGAAGATTAATTCATGATTTTTTTTACAAATTTTATTATAGAGAACTTTGAATTACCTATAGAGAATAATTCAAAGTTCTTCTTAAAGAATTTTGATGTTTTTCAAAATTCTCTATAGGTCTTTTCATCTTTAACCAGAACAGTCTGAAGTAGAAATATAAAGATATTAAATGGAGTTGCTTTTTATCTTCTGACAACGTCTTCATAAAAAAA
Organism: Candidatus Woesearchaeota archaeon; assembly: GCA_014729915.1. Classification (GTDB taxonomy): domain Archaea; phylum Nanobdellota; class Nanobdellia; order Woesearchaeales; family GW2011-AR15; genus WJJD01. The sequence goes on from WJJD01000167.1 coordinate 15,238, forward strand.
TTCTTAAACTCTTTAAAAAAATCTTAACATTGTTAGATTTGGATTGCATTTACCACTCCATCCTGTCCGGGTCTGGAAGTGATTTTTGCTTTTCCTTTATCTGTCTCAATAATTGTTCCCTTTGTTAGAATGTTTCTCCTGACATAGTGCCTGTTTGCAGGATTTTCTATAACTTTTTGTATTTTTGCGGAAACATATTTTTTCTCCTTTTTTAATAGAAGGTTTGCTTTATTTTCCTTTAAAAGCCTTATTTTCTTGTTTCCTCCTCTTACTCTCATCTTTCTTACTGTTTTTTTATCAATTTTTGTAAGAGATGGGTCTCTTCCTAAGGCATGCTTTTTTTTCTTGGTTGTAAATCTTAATCTTCCACCTGAAGGCTTTTTTTTTGTTCTTTGCTGTTCTAGTACCATTTTTATTTAATTTAAGAAAAACACGGAATTTATAAAGTTTTCCTCATCAAAATCTGCTTTACAAATTTTTGATAGGGGCGACGGGGTGTTTCGTCTTACTGAATAAAATTCTCTTTGGAAAATTTTATAATTAGTATTTATTTTTGTCTGAGTTGGGGGTATTAAAATGGAAAAGAATAAGAGAAGAGATGTAAAATTTGATATTGATAATGGAGCAGAGTTTTTTGCTGAAGAGGTAGGCATCATGCATAATCCATTAAAATTTATTTTTGATTTCAGGAGTATAACACCAAGGATTGATATTAGAAACAAGGATTATCAGCCTCTTGTATTAAAACATAATATAATAAAGATGGATGCGTATACAGCAAAGAATTTTCTTGATGTGTTAAAAAAGAACATAAAAAATTATGAGAAGAAGTTTGGAAAGATAAAAAAGCCAGAGGTTCTTGAAAAACTGGAGAAAGAGAAAAAGGACTCTGATAAGTCAGACAGTAAGAAAGACATGCCGACTTACTTCGGGTGAAAAAATTTATACAGCAAAAAACAAAAATTTTTTGGCTTATAATCATACACTCAGGCACTGGACATACTGGACATTCTCACACAGCATATTTAAATCAAAGAATCTGATTTGGTAATTCCGGTAAAATTGATTGGAACTGATCACTTTTTTTTAAAATGATCCTCATTGACATCTTCAGGACAGAGAATAAGCTTTATGCATGGCTTTTTGATAAGGATAAGAAAAAAAATCATTTTCATGAATGCATGTTCTATCCGAAGATCTATGTGTATTCTTTTTTTAAAAAATTAAAAAAACTGCAAAAAAAACTTAAGTTTTTTGCAATTGACAGCAGGTTTGAGAATAAAAAGACCATAAAGGGATTTAAGAAAGTGCTTGCGATTACAGCTGATGTGAAAAGCCTCAGAAAGATTGTAAATGATATTTACAAGGAATTCGGATACAGCTGTGAGATTTATAATTCAGACATTCCTTTAGAAGAGTATTTCATGTTTGAGAATGATGTTTTTCCTGGTGCAGAAGTTAAACTAAAATTTATTGATGGAAAAATCAAAGCCATGAAAACAGATGATTCCTGTTTTGAAGAATATTCTCTTCCTGAACTAAAGATATTGAGTCTTGATCTTAAAACAGAATATCCATTAAGAAAAAATCTTGACCCAAGACTTTCCTCAATCAGCATAAACAAGCAGAGATTGACAGGAAAAAATGAAGAAGAGCTTATTGATAAGTTCATACAAATATTCAGAAGAAAAGATCCTGACATTATTTTTACTGAGGACGGAAACATCGAGCTTCCCTATCTTTTAAAAAAGATAAGACTTCATTACAAGGATTTCTCTTTTTCCAGATTCGGAAAAGACAGGCTGAATGTAAAAGGCTCTTCATACACTTCATACGGAATGACAATCTATAAGCACAACGCAGTATATCTCAAAGCTAGGCTTCATTTCCAGAAAAAAGGCACAATATACGGGTACTGGAACCTCTGGTATCCTTATGAGCTTGCAAGGGTCTGCAAAGTTACTCTTCAGAGAATCAATCACAGGTCTGTGGGTTATGGGGTCAGCAATCTGCAGCTCTATTATGCTCATAAGAACAATTTTCTCATCCCCGGAAAATCATCCTGCTCTGAGAGATGGAAATCAGGAAAAGAATTATTTTCTGCAGACCGCGGCTCATTGATATATGAGCCTGAGATTGGATTTCATACAGATATTGCGGAGATTGATTTTACAAGCCTTTTTCCAAATATCATGGTAAAGCACAATATCTCAACAGAAACAATGTTTTGCAGGTGCTGCCCTGAAAATAAGGTTTCAGGTCTTGATATGAACATCTGCACCAGAAAAAAAGGGATTATACCTATGCTTCTTGAACCTATAATTAAGCAGAGGAATTTTTACAAAAAGACAGGAAAAGAGAACCACAGGCACAGAGCAGATGCATTAAAAGGTCTTTTGGTAACTAGTTTTGGCTATATGGGTTTTCGGAAGAGTAAGTTTGCAAGGATTGAGGCTCACCAGGCAATACAGGCGTATTCAAGAGAGATACTTTTGAGAGCTTCAAAAATTGCTGAAGATCTTGGTTTTAAAGTTGTGCATGGAATAACAGACAGCTTGTGGGTCAAAAAAAAAGATATATGTAAAAAGGATGTGAAAGATCTTATTGAAAAAGTCAATGAAAAGATCGGCATAGAGATAAAGTCAGAAGGCATATATGAATGGATTGTGTTTCTGCCGTCAACAGCAAACAGGAAAGTTCCTGTTGCAACAAGGTATTATGGTCTGTTTAAAAACAATGAGATAAAGGCAAGAGGGATCGAGATGAGAAGGCACGACACTCCGTTGATAATAAAGGACCTTCAGATGGATATACTCAAAGGACTTTCCGATGTCACATCTTATTCGGAATTTATCCATGCTTTCAAAAAAATAAAAAAAACTCTTGTCAAAAAAGCTGTTCAAAGGATAAAAAAAGGTTATGTTGATAAGGAAGAGCTTGCGATAACAAAGAGGATATCAAAGACAGATTACTCTTATTACACTCCCCAGGCAGTCATATTAGATAAGCTTAAAAAAAAAGGGTTTTCTCCGAATCCAGGAAATTACATAAGGTATCTTGTAACTGATAAGAGCTCTAAATATCCAGAAAAAAGATATGTTCCTGCAACCGGAAAATTCAGGTATGACAAAAAGGAATATATAAGGATGATAAGAAGAGCAGTAAACAACATGATCCTTCCTTTTGATGAACTGATAGATGAACAGAAAACATTGCTGAGGTATGCATATGATAATAAAAGATCTGAAACTGAGAGATTATCCGTACAAGTCAAGGAAAGGGCTCTCTGAAAGGCTTGCAAAAAAGCATTTCAAGAAAAAAGGGTTTGAGGTATTCAGGGGTTCCGCAGTCCTTGGAAAAAGAAATTCCTTTTATTATTACATCTATCCGAATGTGAAAAACAAGTATGACAGGCTTGAAAAGATCCTGGAAAAAAAACTGGACAAAAGCCTGGTCTTTTTCAGGAAGCTTCTAAGGGTAACAAAAGGCATTCCCGACTACTTTGTTTTCAGGGACATTGATGAGAAGATGATGTTTGTTGAAGTGAAGCTGGAACACGAGCAGATCAGGATACACCAGTTTGAGGCAATGAGCCTTATTGAAGCATATGGTTTTGATGTGATTGTTGTAAGGTATAAAAAAAAGATCTACAGGAAAAAGACTAAAATTGACCTGAAAGGAGATATAAGAGAAAACAAGAAACTGAAAAACAGGGTTGTTCTTGTAAAGCAGGAAAAGCTCTGGAAAAGGTATGAGAAGTAAAAATTATATAGTCCCTTTAAGATATGCTTTTCTTTTATTTTCTCCAAACTTCTCAATTGCATATCTAAGCATTGTTCTCGGCATTTTTTTGTAATGCTTTTTTAAGAATTCTTCTTCAGCATCTAAATTACGTTTTCCTATCTCTCTTAACATCCAGCCGACTGCCTTGTGAATCAGATCATGAGAATCATTGGAAAGTATTTCAGATATCTCAAGTGCAGTCCTGAATCTATCATTTTTTATGAACTCAAATGTTGAGATTATTGCAATCCTTTTTTTCCAGAGATTCTCAGATCGGGCAAGATCATACAGAACTGATTTATCTTTATCCAGAAGATATTTTCCAGCAATCTTCGGTGCTGAGATGTCTACAAGATCCCAGTTGTTGATATGCTTTAAGTTATCCATATAAAAATCATATATTTTTTCTTGTTGTTTGCTGAATTTTTTTATTAAAATTACCAGGGCAACAAACCTGTGCTCATGAATTTTGCTTTCAAGAAGTTTTTTTACATCTTTTAGAAGAAGTGTTTTATATCTGCCTGCTGTTTTTCTTAATACAGGAACCCTGATCCCAATAAATATGTCTCCTTGTCCGTATTCTCCTTTGCCTGTCTTAAAGAACCTCTGGGCATGTTCTGCTTTTTTGGAATCTTTCAGAGTGTTAAGTTCTTTTATTAGTTTTGTTAACATGAAGCATAAAAATAAGCAAGAAGTTAAATTATTTCCTGTTTGTTATATTTTTCATGAAGGTACATTCTCAATAAAAAGGGGACAAGTCCATTTTGGATATAAATCACACATCAAGTTAGATATGGACTATCATTTGATTAGAGATAGAATGTTAACAACCGCTAGTATATCTGATGGAGATGTGAGCTGGCAAATCCTGATGAAGTTGTATATCGAGATAAAGGATACACAGGAAGAGCAACAAAAGCAAAAGGCAACGCTAGTATGAAACGTGGAAATTTAACTCCAAAAGAAATACAAAAAAATAAAAGAATTGTTAAAAAAAGAGTCCCTGGTGAACGACCTTTTGCTGTTATTAAAAATGTGTTTTATGGCGGCTATACCCGAGTTAAATCATTAGCAAGGGTTGATATCAAGGAAATGTTCAAATGCTTTGGATATAA
>WJJD01000168.1 GCA_014729915.1 Candidatus Woesearchaeota archaeon
CAGGTTTTAATTGAACTTAAGAAGTATTGAAATAACCAAAGAAATGCATATTCTAGGCTAGAAAAAATAGTTTTAATTGAACTTAAGAAGTATTGAAATTAGGTCTTGATGAGTTTGGGGGACCTATAAGTGCAAGTTTTAATTGAACTTAAGAAGTATTGAAATCAGGAACACAGGCTACAGGAACACAGGCGACTGGAAGTTTTAATTGAACTTAAGAAGTATTGAAATATGTTTGACTTGGTTTTTGATTGCAATGACAAAACAGTTTTAATTGAACTTAAGAAGTATTGAAATTTCCGTATCCCCCGATATAATCCTGAATTAATTTTAAGTTTTAATTGAACTTAAGAAGTATTCACACATCTTCCAAAATCCACTTAAAGAGCGGCACATATCTAACCAGAATACCGTCCACTTCCTCTTCTCCTTCATGATCTTTTGTTATTATAAGACCTTTTTTTAATCCGAATTCTTTTGCACATGAAACTAATCCTTTGACTTCTCTCTTTTTAGTCTTATCATTGTCTATCTTATAGACTACCTGTATTGATTTTTTAACAGTTAATCCTTCTCTTATGATAAAGTCACATTCTGAATTTTTGTTCTTCCAGTAATTTATTTTTTGATTCAGACTTAATCTCCTTTTTATTTCTAACAGCACAATATTTTCATATAGTTTTCCCATGTCTTTTTTTCCGCTGATAGCATTCATAAATCCTGTATCTCCTAAATACGCCTTTCTGGGATATTGAGTTCTGTCTTTTATACTTGATGAATAGATTTCAATGAAAAAAAACAAATAGCTAAGTTGAGAATATTGTTCAAGATACAGGAGTTTCTGTTTTCCTATCCTGTAGCCCAGTGATTTAAAAAAATTAAGACATTTTGAGGCTGAAAAATACAATGACTCTATAACATATTTGCCAAACATTTCGACAATATTAATATTTACATCTGAAATTTCAGATATATCCAGACCTATGATATCTTTAAAATAAGAGTCTAAAATCCTTATCTTATCAATGTGGTCTTGTGTTAAAACCACTTCAGGAAATCCTCCGTAAATAATGTAATCTTCTAATGCTCTTTCAATTTGTCCTTTGCCTGAAGTTGTTTTCTCTAGGTTTAGGGCTTTAAATTCAATAAACTCTCCAAAAGATAGTGGATACATTTCATATGAGACAATCCTGCCCCGTAAGGGTTTTTTTGGAATAATGAGGCTTTTTCTTGAAGAGCTTGTAATTATGTGTAATTTTCCCTTGAGCATTTCATGGACTCTGGCAAGCCATCCTTCCCAATCAGCAACACTTGTTATCTCATCAAGTAATAAAAATCCTGAATCACCATGCCATTTTAGAATACTGTCCAATACATCCTTTTTATCTTTTATTCTGCTGTCCTCTAAATTAATGTATGAGACTTTATTTCTGCGGCTAAGATTTTGTTTTAATAGCATCAGAAGACTGGATTTTCCTGATCTTCTTATACCAGTAACAGCAACTATCTTGAGGTCTGAAATTTTTTTTAGTGCTTCAAGATCAAAATCTCTTTGTCTGAGATTTCTCTTTGCTGCATAATTGTTCCATTCTTCAAATACTTTGTTCATAAATTGTTCTAAATAAAGACAATTTATATATTTTTCTGTTTTTTTATAGAACGATTTATATAAAAAATCGTTTTTATAAAAAACAATACAAATTTTCTTTTGGACATTGTCTTGTTGCTTTATACTTTTAAATTAAAAATATAAGAACCTGATAGACAATTGAACTTAAAAATTAAATATGTCATTATTTTAAATAACGATATATTTATAAATAAATGTTAATTTTATTAACGATATGGAAAAAGCAGTATTATTGGCAAAAAATCCCTGGTGGAAAGGAAAACATTATTTTGAACAGGATGAAGATTATAGAAGATGGAAACAAAAAAAAATAAGATGGATTCCAGAATTAATGTCGGATTTAAAATTGAAGCCATTTTCTCTTAATTTCATATTTGGACCAAGACAATCTGGTAAGACAACTGTTTTGAAATTAAAGATTAAAGATCTGCTTTTTAAAAACATAAAGCCTGAACAAATATTTTATTTCAGATGTGATAATTTAAAAGACTATAAGGAGCTAGATGAAGTCATATCCCTTTATCTTGATTTAAGAAAAGAGCTGGGAGCAGGATCATCTTATATTTTTCTTGATGAAATTACATTTGCTGACGAATGGTACAGAACAATAAAATCAAGGATAGATGCAGGAGATTTTAAGAATGATGTTTTGGTTATCACTGGTTCAGCAAGTTTTGATATACTCAAACATGCAGAGTATTTTCCCGGAAGAAGAGGAAAAGGAAGAAACTATTATGTTTTTCCGGTGTCTTTTAGAAAATATATCGAAATAATGGATAATAAGCTCCATGAGAGAATCCCAGAATGTAAATCAATAAAACAAATAAAAAAAAATTCAATCAAAGCATTTATTTATCTTGATGAGCTGCAGATTCATTATAATAATTATTTGAAAACAGGAGGTTTTCCTCTTGCAATCAATTTTTATCCTGAAAACAAGACTGAAGCTGAAAATGTTTATCTTAACTGGATAAAAAACGATATCGCAAGAGTTAACAAAGATATTGATATCGCAAGAGAGATTTTAAAAGTTGTTCTTACAAAAATACCTAGCACTATAAGCTGGGAAAAAATTGCAAAAGAAACATCAATAAAATCACCTAGAACAATCTATAGTTATCTTAATATTTTTGAGAAGATGTTTGTTCTATTAATCAGCTATTTTATCAATCCCTCAAGGCTTACAACAGAATTTGCAAAGAATAAAAAAATTCATCTTATTGATCCGTTTATGTATGAGATATTGGAAAACTGGTGCCTCTTGAATATAAAAAACAAGAAGAATAAAAAATCAGAAGATGTTGTTGCAGTCCATTTGCACAGATTTGCAAAAAAAAATAAATTATTTTCAGAAAAGATTTTTTACTGGAAAAACAGCCATGAGATCGATAATGTTCTTGTTTCAAAAGAAAAAGCTGTTGGTTTTGAAGTTAAATGGGCAAATAATGTCAAACCCGTAAATCTTGTGGTCAACAAATTAAAAGAAGTTTATGTTCTCTCAAAAACCGGATTTGTTTCAGAAAAAAATATAATTCCCATAAGTGTGTTTCTTTCACTTTTGGATATTAATTAGAAAGTTTTTTATTTTTGAAAATTTACCCTTATAAAATGCAGTCCGTTGAAAAGCTGATATTTAATGCAAATCTCCTGGTTGCTGAAAAAAAATATAGAAGAGCTCTTTCATTATTAAACAGAGCTTTAAAAATTATCCAGATTATGGTGATTTATTAAGAGATGAACACCTTTCTGAAGTTCACAATAATTTAGGAGTTTCATATTATAATCTCGGCAAGACAGAAGATGCAGTAAGACACTAGACTTGCAGTTACTTATGATAAAAATAATGATAAGGCGAGAAGAAACTTAAATGAATTTTCAAAATCAAGGGTAGATAAAAGAGATCTTAAAGAATATTACAATTATGGTCTTTTGTTAGGAAAGATTTCTGATTTGGACAATGCAAAAAAACATTTTAAAAAATTTATTGAATTAGAACCGGATCATGAAATGACAGAAAAGACAAAAATACTAATCGATGAAATTGAAAAAGGAAGATTTAAATGAAAATGCAAAATATTAGGATATTTGAAACTAATCTTCAAAAAATACAGGAATTATGTGAATTGTATGAATATGATAATTGGGATTTTAGAAATTTTCTAAAATCAGGCGCTTTTTCAAAATCTGAATTTTTTTTAATAGTAAAAAAAGTACAATCACTTATTGACTGTAAAAAATGTTCAAACTGTTGTAAGATATTAAAATCAACATTAAACAAAAAAGATATAAAAAGAATATCTTCACATCTCAATCTTTCTGAAAAAGAATTTATGACTAACTATCTTAAAAAAAATAAAAATCAGGAATTTGAATTTAAAAAAAAACCATGTATTTTTTTAAAAAAAAACAAGTGTACAATCTATAAGGTCAGACCAGAAAACTGCAGAGATTACCCTAATCTGCATAAGGAAATTGTACCCAGAACAATCCAGTTTTTATCAAATGCAAGGGTCTGCCCGGTTGCCTTTAATGTACTTGAAAATGCAAAAAATCTGATCTGGGTTGATGATGAATATTTTAACGGATGGCTTGAATAGAGACTGCTTGGTTAAAAATAATACTCTTTGAAATCAGTAAAAAAATTTATATACTTTCCTTTAATTAATTAAATGCGGGGTTTTTAATACAAATGTTTTAGAGATAACTGTGAACTCATAAATTCAAGGAGGTCATTAACAATGTTTAAATATCCGGTTGTAATTGTAGGCTCCCAGTGGGGAGATGAAGGTAAAGGGGCAATAACAGATATCCTTGCAAAAAGAGCAGATTATGTTGTAAGATACCAGGGAGGAAA
>WJJD01000027.1 GCA_014729915.1 Candidatus Woesearchaeota archaeon
ATTTTTTTCATATCTTTTCTCATACGGCTGTCCCATCCATTCACTTACATCTTTAATTCCTGAAAAGCCCTGTTTTTTAAGGATCTTTTTTAATTTTTTCCTTATGATATCATCACACGTGTATCGTTGAAAATTATATTTTTTTTCAAGCTTTTTTGACCAGTAAGTCTTACCTGAATTTGACATCCCTATCATAGAGATGATCATTTTAAATAACCTCTTTTGTACAGAAGCTCTGCATTTAAAATACCTCCTCCTGCAGCCCCTCTTATTGTGTTGTGTGAAAGAGCAGTGAACCTGTAATCAAAAACCTTGCAATCCCTCAATCTTCCCACAACAACAGCCATTCCCTTATCCTTATTCCTGTCAAGCCTTGTCTGGGGCCTGTCATGCTCTTTCCTATAGATGATAGGGTTCTTAGGTGCAAAAGGAAGGCTCAATTCCTGCGGTATGCTCCTAAAATTTCTCCATATCTCAAGAATTTTTTCTTTTTCAGGCTTTTTTTCAAATTTGACAGAGATGCAAGCCATATGCCCGTCAATCACAGGGACGCGGTTGCAGTGAGCTGAAATCTCAAACGAATCATCCTTAACAATCTCCTTTCCCTTGATTTTTCCAAGGATCTTTTTTGGCTCTTCTTCTGTCTTTTCTTCTTCTCCGCTGATATAAGGAACAATATTATCAAGGATATCAAAACAAGAAACACCGGGATGTCCTGCTCCTGAAACTGCCTGCATTGTAGTAATAATCACTTTTTTAATCCTGAAATTCTTATGCAGAGCATACAATGGAGTCAGATATGACTGGAGGGAGCAGTTTGGTTTCACCACGATAAATCCCTTGCGAAAACCATGATTATTTTGCTGCTTAGAAATGATATTGATATGTTCAGGATTAATCTCAGGAATAAGCATGGGAACATCCTTTGTCCATCTGTTTGAAGAAGCATTTGAGACAACAGGAAGATCTTTTGCATATTTCTCTTCAACCTGTTTTGCAACAGATGAGCCTAATGCAGAAAAGACAAAATCACAGTTCTCTTTTGCATAATCAATCTCATCAACTTTTTTTACAATCAAATCACTTGCTTTTTCAGGAATATCTGAACCCGTATACCATCTTCCCCTTACTGCATCTTTGTAAGATTTTCCCGCAGATCTTTCTGATGCAAAAACAACAGAAACTGCAAACCAGGGATGATCTCTTAAAAGATCAATATATCTCTGGCCCACCATTCCTGTAGCACCTAATATTCCAACCCTTAATTTTTTCATTTCCCTCACCTTTTACCATTCATTTCTTATATAGATGTCAAACACATCCCATTCTAATTCAAAACCGAGAGGTTTTGAATTCAAGTATATTTCTTAACACTCCGTCAGCAGTAACTTTTACCCCTGCACCCGGCCCCTGGATTATTAATGGATTATCATATCTTCTCGTCCTGATAACACACATATTTAAAGTGCCTTTAAGACTGCCAATCTCTGAATATTTATCTGCTTTTATCACTCCTGCTGATGCCCTGGTTTCAGATACAAGAGCTGTATATCTCATCCTCTTGTCTTTAACAAGTGCTTTCCAGATTCTTTTTTCAAAAACCTTATCAAAGTCAGAAAGATTATTTAAAAATTCTTCAACTGTACATTTCCTTAATTTTTCTGGAACAAGATTGTCAATCTTCACATCAGAAAGTTCAAGCTTTTTTCCTGAGAGTCTTGCAAGGATGAGTGCTTTTCTTGCAACATCCTTTCCTGAAAGATCTTCTCTTGGATCCGGTTCAGTATATCCAAGGTCCTTTGCTTTCCTTACTATTTCTGAAAACTTTTTTCCGTTCTCTAATTCAGAAAATACATACCCTAATGTTCCTGAAAAACAGCCTCGAATTTCTTTTATTTTATCATTAGTTTTTATAAGAGATTTTAATGAGTATATTATTGGAAGACCAGCACCCACACTGCATTCAAATTTTATTCTATCAAAACTGTCAGATGCATTTTTTAACACATCAAATCTTTTCTGCTCCCCTGCAAGCAATTTCTTGTTTGCAAGAACTGCTGATCCTGAATTTTTAAGGCATTCAAGAATCACAGGATATGTCTCATCTGAAGCTGTCACATCAACAATAATAGTTTTTCTGCCAAAAGAATCAATCAATTTTTTCTTTTCATGCTGATACTTTGACATATCAAGTTTACCAGAAAGCTTCAGATCAATGAGTTTTCTAAGATCTTTATCATCAAGACAGTTTTTTTTAAAAATGCAGTTTTTGCTGTCCATAACTGCTTTGTATTTGAAATCTGATTTTACAACAGGATCTAATTTTAAAAACTGTCTTATAACCTCAATTCCGATATTTCCAAGGCCCAATTGAATTATTTTTTTCATCTTATACCCCAAGAGCAAATCTTTCATGAATTGCATTCACAGACTTTTTAAGAAAAGAAGAATCAACAACAAAGGATATATTTAGTTCTGAAGAACCCTGTACAATCAGCTTAATATTTATATCTTCATCCCCAAGTGCTTTAAACACCTTACCGGATACTCCTGGTGTTTTTTGCATACCGGATCCGACAACTGACAATACTGCCAGGCTGTTTTCAGAATTTATGCTGTTGATTTGATTTTTTATAAGCTCAAGCTCAAACTCTGTCTTTAATCTCCGGATAGCTTTTACTGCATCATCTTTTCTTACAACAAAGCAGATATTCTGCTCTGAGCTTGACTGGGATATCATTAGTATGTTAAGATCACCAAGGCATGAAAATACACGTCCTGCAATCTGAGGTATTGTTAGCATTCCTTTCCCTTCAACACTCACAATACTTGTATTTTTAATATAAGTGATTGCTTTTACAGTTGTCCCGTTTTTCCTGTTTTCTTTTATGACTCTTGTTCCCGGATCATCAAATTCATAAACATTTTTGATAAATGACGGGATCTCTTTTTTTCTTAAAGGGTGGATCGCAATGGGATGAAAAACTTTAGCACCAAAATAAGAAAGCTCAGCAACCTCATCATAACTTATCTCTTTGATTGTATTTGCTGAAACTACAACCTCAGGATCAGCAGTCATTATACCTGAAACACCTTTCAGGAACCACACTTCATCTGCATCAAGACAATAAGCAAGAATTGAAGCAGTAAAATCTGATCCTCCTCTTCCAAGTGTTGTTATATTTCCTTTTTCATCCGCTCCGATAAATCCTGTAACAACAGGAACTTTCCCTGAATCTAAAACCGGTAAAAGTCTTTTCCTGGTCTTTTTTTCTGTCTTATTTAAATCAGGGTAAGCATAATTGTGGTTGCTGTCTGTAAGGATTAATTCTTCACCAGTAATCTGTTCGCTCTCAATGCCATTTTTTTGAAGAAAGCAGCTCAACAAAAATGAAGAAAGCTTTTCTCCGTATGAGACTAACCTATCGTAAGTCTTTGGTGAGCATTCCATAATCACAGATAAACTGATGTATATTTGATTAAGTTCATCTATAGACTTTTTCAGGTACTCTAATGCTTTTTTATCTTCGGGAACCAATAAATCAATAACTTCTCTGTGTTTTACCTCAATCACTTCAAGGTTTCTTTTAAATTCGCCTTCTCTTTTTTTAACAGCACTATCAATTGAATCAATAAGCATATCTGTAATGCCTTTCATTGCTGAGACAACTACAACCGGTTTTTTGTCTTCAATATTTTTTATATATTCTTTGACATTCTCAAAATTTTTTGCATCCGCAAGAGATGCTCCTCCAAATTTTAGCACAATCATCTTCTCCCTCCTGATAGTTTTTTATCTGTCATTGTCAGAAACCCTTTTTTTAAAAAAATTCAGAATTTATGTGTTGAAATTTATTCAGAAATAAAGAGCCACTGACCTGCCTTAGCAGGTAGTAGTCATAGTAGTCATCATAGTAGAAAATGCTAAAGAAATATTGTAATTTTGAACTTCTATGATGTTCATAATCTTTTTGTAATTTATTTTTTATATATAAATCTTACTGGAAAAATTATATGAAAAAGTATGAAAAAACCCGATTAATTACAATAAATTTTTTATTTAACTTTTTATTCCGATGTTTAAGGGGGAGAAAAAATCAAAAATAAATCATTATTATTTCTTATCGGATTCTTAGTAATCTTTTTCGTGATTTTTACAATAGCATTCTTTGACCTTAAGTATGGATTCCTGTTCTTTCGCATCGGACTGAATCCTGTTTTATTAAACTCAATTATCATAATCGCTGCATTTCTTTCAATTGTAAAATCGGTTTGGCATATCATTACATATTAAACAGAAGCGATTCTCAACCATGAACAATAAGCTTTTAATTCTTTTTATTTTCTATAAATGAAATGAAGACAAGACTTGTTATCTTTGACTTTGACGGAGTGATTGCAGATACATTTTCGATAACAGCTAGAATATGGAGACAATATGCAAAAAAAACTAAAATAGAAGTTGCACAGGATGATAATTTTTTCAGGAAATTCTTTGAGCTGGACTGGAGGCTTTCTGCTGATAAATGGAAGATTGACAAAGATGATTTTATCAGGTTCTACAATGAATACTATAAAAAAAACAATCCTGCAATAAAGATATTTCCCGGAATAAAAAAAGTTCTTGACACCCTTTCAAGAGATTATATTCTTGCTGTTGCAACAAATAATAAGGTAAAAAAAATAATTCCCCGGCTGGAAGAATTTGAAATCAAAAACCATTTTCAGGTGATTGTCGGTGTTGATGAATGCGAATATAAACCCAGTCCTGAAATGCTTTTGAAAATAATTCAAAACCTAAAGATAAGTCCCAACCAATCAGTCTTTATCGGAGACATGGACGGAGATATTATAGCAGGAAGACAAGCAAAATTAAAAAAGATAATAGCGGTAACATACGGGTTTCATTCAAAAGAAAGACTGATTGATGCAGATGCAATTGTTGACACTCCTGAAGAAATTATTGAAGCTGTAAAATGAAACTTCCTGAAGTCTGTACCGGCGCACTCATCCTTAATAAAAAAGATAAAATTCTATTGATAAAATCCTCAAAATGGAATGATAAATACATAATTCCCGGAGGACATGTCAAATACAAGGAATCTTTAAGGGATGCTGTAAAAAGAGAAGTAAGAGAAGAGACAAACCTTGATATTAAAATTATTGACCTGATAGAGTGCAATGAATACATTCTTCCTGAAGAATTTGAACGGGAAGCACATTTCATCTTCATAAGTTATCTATGCAGGGCAAAAAACAAAAAAATTATTCTCGATAAAAGAGAAGGGCAGGAATATATCTGGATTTCTCCTGAAAAAGCAATCCTTATGAAAAACATAAATTTCTCTTCAAAAAGATTAATCCAGGATTATTTAAAAAATAAATATCTGAAAAAATTCAAAAAACTCTTTGAGATTGAAAAACTATTAAGAAAAAAATGTCCCTGGGATGCAGAGCAGACACTTGATTCCATGAAAAATCAGATTCTTGAGGAGACAAAAGAATTAATCCAAGCAATTGATAACAAAGATTCTGAAAACATAATAGAAGAGATGGGAGATTTGTTTGTTACCCTTTTATTGATGATTATAATAGCAGATGATTCTGATCTTACAGATCTTTCTGAAGTCATCGGAAAAGTCACACAAAAGATGATACGAAGGCACACGCATGTATTTGGAAAAGAAAAAAATCCTAACACAACAGTAAAAGAAGCTCTTGATGAGTGGAAAAGGATAAAAAAAGAAGAAAACAAACAATAAGAAATTTCCACACTCAACCCCATGAACTTCCCCGGGAAAATGGATTTTTGCAGGTCAAAAATCCATAAATAATATAAATGTCAGTTCCTTTAAAAATATGATATGTCCGACCTTAATCTTCCAAAAAAAAGGAAAATGCAGATCAATGCAGCTCTCTGGAAGAGAATTACAGCTTTTCTCATCGATTTTGTCATAATAGTTTTTATTTCATCTCCTCTGTTTAGTGCTGTAGGAAATTCCTTTTTGCAGCAGACCCAGACAGATTTTTTCAGTACAATAAACAAAGTAAGTATGCAGGTTAATAATAATCCTGATTTGGTTGCAAAACTTAATATAGTAAATTTTCTATTTATGATAATCGCTTTCTTGTACTTTACATTCCTGGAATACAAAATCAATCAAACTCCTGGAAAAATGATACTTAACCTCAATGTAAAATCCACTAAGAAAAAAAAGAAGATTTCTTTTTGGCAGGCAGCAGTAAGAAACCTTTTTTTGCTGATAAATTTTATTATTATAATTGATATCTTTTACTATCTATTCAAAGGAGACAGATTAAGTGATGTATTAGCAAAAACAAAAATAATAGAGGTAATATCAGCATGAAGAAAAAAATAATTACAATTGTCACAGTTATTTTCGGATTATGGATATTAAGCAATATATTCGCCTTATTTATAGGATTTGATACCCACGGAAATGCTTCAGGAGGTAATGTTGCTGTTATACCGATAAAAGGAGTGATTTCATTAGAAACAAGCCAATCTTTACTTGGCGAGGCTCAGGGTGCATCATCTGAAGTGATTGTAAAAGATATTGAAAAAGCACAGAAAGATCCGAATATAAAAGCCATCCTGTTTGATATAAACTCTCCCGGAGGTTATCCTGTAGCCACAGATGAAATCGGGCAGAAGATAAAGTCCAGCAACAAGCTGACTGTTGCTGTCATAAGAGAGATGGGAACAAGCGGTGCGTACTGGATTGCATCAGCATGCGATCACATTATTGCAAACAGGATGTCAGTTACAGGAAGCATCGGAGTTTACGGATCATATTTAGAATTTTCTGATTTTCTTGAGAGATTCAACGTAACATACCAAAGATTTGTTGCCGGCAAATTCAAGGATATAGGTACTCCATACAAAGAACCATCAGATAAAGAAAGAGACATTTACCAGGAATTAATAAACAAACTTCACGATTTTTTTATCAAAGAAGTTTCGGAAAACAGAGGACTAAGTCTGGAAGAAACAAGAAAAGTTGCAAACGGACTGATATATTTAGGAGTTGAAGCAAAAGATCTGGGTCTTATCGATTCTATGGGAAATAAAAAGACAGCTGTAAGATTTATTGAAGAAAAAATAAACCGCTCTGTAAGATTGGTGGAATATAAACACAAAGCATCATTAACGGATATCTTAGGAGGTATTTATTCAAATAATCTTTTTCCAATGGGAAAATTTATATACTCAAAAGAATATGAACCTTTATTAAAGACTTAAAAAAGTGACAGCTTATATGCTTAATTCCAGAAAAATTAACACATTTGAAAAAATACTTCTACCTGTTGGAGTATCAGTTGCAGGGTTCGGATTATACTTTTTAATTCAGGCCGATGTTTCAGGAAGTGAGCTTGCCTGGCTTAAAATGTCTTCATTTTTTTCCTGGCTGTCATTACTCATTCTAATGGTTATTGCTGCAATAAATGTGGACATGAAAGAAGAACTTGTCATACTTACAAAAGATCATAATGCTGAGATAAAATTATTAAAAGAGCTGAACCATGACCAGCTTGAAGAGATAAAATTGCTAAGAAAGGATTTAAAAAAAAAGTAATTCAAGTTCATGAATCCGCTAAAAGAATTGAAAAAGGAACTAGTAATTAGACCGAAAAAGTGCATGATATGTGAATTTAATAATGCACAATATTTTATAAAAGGAAGTCCAAAAGACAGATACTGTACAAATTGTGCTCTGCAAAAATTTAATTCAATTGATTGTCTTGAAAAAATCAAATCTTATCCATAATTTTTTCAAAAAAATTTTTGCTTGGTGTTGACTTTTCTCCCATAGATTTTGCAAATTCTTTTAAAAGTTCTTCCTGCTTTTTTGTAAATTTTTTAGGTGTATTGATAACCACCATAACTTTTTGATCTCCTTTCCCGAAACTGTTAAGATTAGGTATGCCTTTATTTTTCATCTTAAATATTGTATTTGTTTGTGTCCCTGCAGGAATTTTAAGTTTAGATTTTCCATTTAAAGTGGGAACCTCTATGATATCTCCGAAAGCTGCCTGAGTAAATGAGATAGGAACCTCTAAAAAAAGATCATTTCCTCTCCTCTCAAATATCTTATGGGGTTTAATATGGACAACAACATACAAATCTCCTGGATGACCTCCTTTTGCTCCTGCTTCACCCTCTCCTGATATTCTTAATCTGGACCTTTCAGTGATACCAGCTGGAATCTTAATTTTGAGTTTTGAAGATTTTTTCACTCTTCCCTGACCATCACATTCTGAACATGGATTTTTTATAATAGTTCCCTCTCCACGGCATCTGCTGCAAGTGGATGTAGTCTGAATCAGACCGATTGGTGTCCTTCTTGTCTTTGTCTCTCTTCCTGTTCCCCTGCACGAGTTACAAGTCTCAACATCTGATGAGTTTTCAGCTCCCTTGCCATCGCATTTCCCACATGTCTCAAGCCTGGGGAGAACAATTGTCTTTTCAACACCACTTGCTGCCTCTTCAAGACTAATATTCATATCAAACCTTAAATCAGATCCTCTATTTGAAGATCGTCTTCCTGATCTTGAAAATCCCCGGAATCCTCCTCCAAAAAATGTATCAAAGATATCTCCGAAATCAAAATCTCCGCCAAACCCTCCGAAGTTTCCAAAATCTCTGAAATCAAATCCGGAAAATTCAAATTGGTCTCCTGCTTTTCCAAACCTGTCATACTGAGCCCTTTTTTGCTCATCCCCGAGAACAGCAGCAGCCTCATTTATCTCTTTAAATTTTTCTTCAGCTTCTTTTTTCTTCTTTTCCTCCTGATGCCTATCCGGATGATACTTTTTGGCTTTTTTCTTATAAGCTTTTTTAATCTCTTCTTTTGTAGCATCCCTGCTAACACCAAGGATTTCATAATAGTCTTTATCAGTCATATTTTTAATTGAAAAACAAATATTTTTAAAAAGCCTTTGGAAAAAAATAAAGTAGGAAATTTTAAAACCTATATTTTCTCCTTCCCATTCATATACGGCCTCAGGGCTTTTGGGATTGTAATGCTTCCGTCCTCATTCTGAAAATTCTCCAGTATTGCAACTATCGCTCTTGAAGTTGCAATAGCAGTTGAATTCAGTGTGTGAACATACTCCCTGTCTTTCCCGTCTGTAAATTTCACATTAAGCCTTCTTGCCTGGTAGTCGGTGCAGTTAGAGCAGGAAATAAGCTCCCTGTACTTATTCTGGACAGGCATCCAGACCTCAAGATCATATTTTTTTGCGGCAATAGTACCAATATCCCCTGTACAGACATTAACAATCCTGAATGGAAGCTCAAGCCCTTTTACAACC
>WJJD01000169.1 GCA_014729915.1 Candidatus Woesearchaeota archaeon
AATATGGAGAAAGCTGATTTTTTGCTTGATTGTGCAAATCAGGCTGGTTTCAGGAGAGCAGGAATAATAACAATATCAAGAAGGATAATTATCGAGATTTTTTCAACTGAAAGGATCGATGTTCCTGTTTCTGAAAATAAAGAGCTTCTTGTATCTTCTGATTATCTTAAGTTTCTGGTTAAAGAAGCAAATAAGAAATTATTAATTTCAAGAAAAAAAATAAAGAAATTATTCAGTTTGATAAAAAATCCATAATTAAATATTTCTTTTTTAATAAAAATAAAAATAATAAATTTTTTCTATCTTGCAAGTCACTTAAACAGTACTGCCAGCAATATTATTATCAGGAGCAGCACAACCACAATGCCCAGAACAAGAAGAACAACATACAACAGGTTGCTTTCAAATCCTGTGTCTTTATCAGGTTCTCCGTATATTATTTCCTGGCTTGGAGGAACTTCGATATAATCAACCTGTGTACCGTCATCATCGTCATCCTGATCATCATCTCTGTCCTGATCATCGTCATCATCTGTATCCTGATCATCATCTCTGTCACATTCAAGGACTGTGATTCTCTGAGTTTCTATATCAGATCTTTCGTTGTTGTCATAAAATGCGATGATGTCAAAAAAGTATGTTCCCGGTTCTGTATCTGTCGGAAGCCTTAAATCAAATGAGATGATTTCTTCGTCTCCTTCATCAACCTCTATTCTTGGCTCACTTTCCAGTATGTCAAGATCCTCATTTTCTATGTCAAGAGTTACCCTGTCCTCATCTCTCTTCCCTGTATTTTCTATCTCAATTTCAGCAAGTATAAATCTCTCATTGCACTCCAGGGTTGTAGGATTGAAATTTATATCTATAATTGATATCTCGTGAGTCTCTCTTGTTATCTCAAATTCAATATCCCAATTTTCACCATGAAATGCACCATTCTCGTCCTCTCCAATAACATAAAGATCAAGAGAGTAGGTGTCGTCATCCTCATCTTCATCAATATCTATTGTTACTGTATCTTCATCTTTTTCATCAGGATCAATTGTATCAAAATCAAAATCCTCATCAATATTTAAGTCATCAATTTCAAACCATGCTTCAATATCTTCAATATCACAATTCTCTCCTTCTTCATCACAGTCTCCCCTATCATTGAAGAAACTCTCTAATCTTAAGAAAACTTCTACTTCATCTCCCGGCTTTATTTCGTCATCTACTTCATCTCCGTCATTTACTGAATCCCCTGCAAACTCAAACCTGTCGATTGAGAGTTTGTTTTCTGCCTGCATCCTTAAAGTTGATTGATCAGAAACATCCTGTCCTGCAGAAGAACCTGATACAACTATATTTCCAATGTTATGGATTAATTCAGATCCATCATCTTCATCAACAGCATCTAAATCCAGCGGAACATAGCCTCTTACTGTAACAGTTGCTTCTGAACCTGCACTAAGAGTTGATGGAACATTTGTAAAATTTATCCTGTATCTTGAAGCTGCTGTAGAACTTATATCAATGTCTGTTATCACAGCATCTCCTGTGTTTGCTATTGTAAATGTCTGTGAAGCTGTCTCTCCTCGATCCTGATTGTCTCCTCCTAAAGTTGCTGCTGGAACAGAAACACCTGTCCTGATTATATTATTTACAGAAATCTGAAATGATTCAGTGTCTGAAGAATTATCGTCGCTTGCATTGATAACAACAGTATAAGCTCCGGAATCCTCAAAACCAGGTGCCCAAGTAAATACTGCCTGCGTATTTGAACTCTTGCTTAATGTTCCCTGCCCTGTTTTTCTAAAGACTGTATCTCCATTGTCCGGTATTGTGCAGTTTATTGTAATTGTTAGTGTCTCTCCTTCATTTAAGGTCTGGTCTGAAATTGAGTCTAAAACAGGATCTCCCAGCACCGTGAAGGTCATAAGACTAAATAAAATTATGTAAGTAAGTATTTTCTTCATTTTTAAATACCTCCCGAAAAGAACCCCTTTTTTAATGTTATTACTCATGAGTAAGATTGATTATATTTAAAGATTATTATTCTGGAGTATATATAATGAATTTTGCTTATGAATTTCGCTAGAGCGAAATTCATTTGGGTTGGGATGTATGTGTTGTGTTTTTCAAAAATTTTCGGTTTTTAAACGCAAACTTTTAAAAGAAAATATTTATATACTATTTACTACTTCTTAATGATTAAGATGTTCAGATTAGCATTTTTGGCTCCTGAGTTTATCCCGACCTGGGGAGGTGTAGGTATCTATTCTGTTGAACTAATCAGGGAGCTATCTAAAAAAAAAGATCTAGAAATTCATGTGATCACACCAAAACGAGGGAAAAATTACAGCAAAAAAAGAGTTTTAAGGTATTTTGATGATAAAATCAATATTCATAATGTAAGTACTGCAAATGATACTTTTTTTTATAATTTTAAGTTCCAGCTTGCTTTGGTGAAAGAATTTCCGAAACTCCATAATAAATACAGGTTTGATCTTGTGCATTCTGCTAATCTTGTGCATATGCCGGATATTTTTTTGAAGCTGTTCGGCCAATTAGATATCCCGACTGTGTGCACTATCCATACGACAATTGATTCGCAGAGCAGATTATATGGAAAAAAGAAATTAAAACTTATTAAAAACAGGGAAAAGGTTGAAATATTGAGCAGACTGACATACCCTTACATCAATTACATGCAAAAACAAAACATCAAAAGAACTGACAGGTTCATTGCTGTGTCAGAATATACTAAAAATCTTGTCCCCGGGCTGAAAAACTGCAGGGTCATACATAATGGTGTTGATCTCAAAAAATTTCAGAAAGACAGCAATGATGTCTTGGATTTTCTTGATGATATAAAGATGCCTAAGGTGCTTTTTGCAGGAAGACTCCTTTCAATGAAAGGCCTTGATACTTATATAAGATCAATAAGGAGGATATTAAAAAGAAAAAAAGCTTATTTTATTTTTGCAGGAACCGGAGATGTAAAAAAGTGGGAGAGGAGGCTGAGAGGAGTTTTAAAAAAATATTACAGATTTTTAGGGTATGTAAGGCATACTGACATGCCTGCTCTTTACAGGAAATCTGATATTTTTGTGCTTCCGAGCCTGACAGAGAGCTTTCCATTGACTGTTCTTGAGGCTATGGCTTCAAAAACTCCTGTCATTGCAACCGATGTGGGAGGCATACCTGAAATTATCAGTCATGAAAAAAACGGGATCCTTGTCAAGCCTCTTTGCCATAAAGGCCTGGCAGACAGCATTCTGAGGCTTTTAGATGATTTAAAATTAAGAAAGAATATAAGCAATAACGGTTTTGAAACTGTAAATGATAATTTTACAACTAATAAGATGGCTGATAAAACTTATGAAGTTTATGAGGAAATGCTGAATTGACTATGAGCAAAGAAAAACTAAATTTAATTTTGTGCGCGGATACTGAGGACAATCATCCAAATTATCTTCCGTCCTGGAAAAAATACGGGAGCAACTATGATAAGAACCCTCCGGAATTCAGGTTTGGCTGGACAAGATACTGGGATGACCTTAACAAGCTTTTTGATGAATTCAATGTCAAGATATCTTGGTTTGTAAGAGTCGATACATGCATAAAGGACGAATTTATCAGGAAGTTTAAGAAAAAAATCCTCAAATTAAAAAAAGACGGGCATGAGATCGGGATTCATATCCATACATTGACGTGGGACGGAAAAATCTGGAGGCAGTCCATGGATCCGAATGAACAGGAGATTATTGTAAAAAAATCAGTAAAAATATTTGAAAAGACACTTGGATTCCCTCCAAAAGTCTCAAGG
>WJJD01000170.1 GCA_014729915.1 Candidatus Woesearchaeota archaeon
AATTTATTTCTGATTTAATTTTATCCAGCTCTCTTTCTTTTTTGTCAAGCTCTTTTTCTTTTTTTTTTAATCTGTTGCTTTTTTCTGTTAATATCTGTTTATGTTTTGAAAACTGTTGTTTTTCATTTTTTAGGTTTTTACAAAGGTTATCAACTATTTTTTCTTTTTCAGATTTATTATTTTTAGTCATTTTCTGCTTTTCCAACATTGCCCCGACTTTATCAAAAGAACCAATAAACCCATTTTTTTTTAGCATTCTTTTAAATTCTTCCCACTCATCATGATCCCAACTGCCCTTTTTTTTCTCTATAAATTTTTTGCATTGTTTTTTTAATGAGATATCAGAAATTCCGTTTTTTTTTATCTGGTTAAAATATTGTTCTTTTTTTTTTTCAATCATCTCTCCTAGTTTTTTTTCATTGACTTTAATTCCTTTGCTTTGAATTTTTTCAATTAAAGAAAGCCAGTCTTCATGATTCCACTTCCCCTTTTTGCCTTCAATAAAATCATCAATTATTAAAAAAAGTTGATACTGTCTTTCCATTTATACCCCCGGATTTTAAAAAAAATATTACTCTTTTATGTATTAAGGATATCTTAATGTTTAAATATTTTTGTTATTACATAACAAAAGTAAATCAACTGGTTATAATCTCTATTTTATCTGCAATTATTGTGTATTTGTCATTCTGTTCATCAACAGAGCCCTTGATTTTTACTTTGGATCCTTTTTGAAAATTTAAATCCGGTTCAAACATGACTACATCAATTGTTTCTGTTTTTTGTATTTTAAGGATTGTTACTTTGTCTGAAGAATGTATTTCAGATACTTTTCCTGTAAGAAGTATTTCCTGTTCTGCCTCTCCCTGTGTAATCTTTCGGATGGTTGTATCATTTATCTCAATTGATCGTGAGATTATAAATATCAGGACAATACCTGTTACAGAAAAAAAAAGTGATATTTTCAGTAGCAGGTTTTCGTTCATACAAAAAATATTATTTCGGCAGGATATATATTTTTTTTGGAATGGAACATCAAGAGATTATTACTGTCTTTTTCCATACGTATTGTGGAAAAATTTCGTCTGAAAAGAAAATTTAAACTCGGTTCTATCTTCTGAGAGATAATGATACATAAATAACAAGAATAAAAGGCAGTCTTCCCATTTTTCAGAAGAATTTAAATATATGTGTTAATATAATTAAGAAATATGATAATTTTTAATAAAAGAGGGGTATATTTATGAAAAAAATATTTTTATTTCTAATGTTAATTATTATGATATTTATTCTAGGATGTGGACCAAAGTGTCCAGAATGTCCAGCAATAGGAAGCTATTCAGAATGCAATGATAAAGCTGTAAAAACAAGAACGAACTATAAGTGTAGCGAAGCTACAAATTTTGAATGTGAAAGTTACATTGAAGAAATACAATGTTCAACTAAAATAAAATTAACAGGGAACATGGATGCTATTATAAGTCCAACCATAGAAGAAAAAGTTAAAGGGATAATAAAACTTGAAATCAGAAATTTCCCAGTTGATACCAAAATTGTTGGATACTATCTAAGTGGTGGAAATCTACCCCCTATTGAAGAAAGAGGACCCTTAATGGCAACTAATCAAGGAAACACATGGGTGGGCATGATTGATACAAATGAATATGGAAATGGGTTATATCAAGTGGGTGTAGTGGCTTTTACTAAAGAAGAATTTGAAGGGGATCCACAAGGTTATGCTCAAGGCCAGATTTTAATAATAAATTAATTTTTTTTAATTTACGATTATATTTAAATAACAAAGTAAGTAAAACTGCCATCTTCTATTTTTAGGATGTTTGGCTTTCCGAGTCGGTTTACTCATATTTTGTTAAAGCAGTGAATCTTTGATTCTAACACGTCTTGAACTATTCCTCTACATAAGCAATTGATGAAAGCGGATTTGCACCGTCTAGCGAACGGTCAAGCACAGCACACAATTGAACACCGGACTTAATGGAAGTTTTATCTCTCGTAAACAAAGTGAATAGAGATGGAAAAAATTTGGAAGAACGGAGGAGCGAGGAGGTGAACAAAGAGTGAAGTCTTTAGCCCTCTTATGCTCATGTCCCAAACAAAGTGTGGGAAAATTTCGTCCGAAAAGTATGAGTGGGCTTGCGTACAACAATCTGCTTTGATAAAATAAAAACATTTAAGAATACTTCACTCTTAAAACATCATGATATGAAGCTAACAATATTATTTTCTATGATTATTTTACTTATAGGTGGTTGCTTACCTGAGCAAGAGGAAAGTTCAATACAAGCATCTACTGAGACTCCATTCCCCTTACTTGATGAACATGACCTTCTGCAACTTGGGATGCATGGAGATTGTAGGGTAGAACAATATGAGAATGATAAAAAATCTTCATTAGTGCATTATAGCTTCTGCAATTATACAGTAAAGAGCCTGGATGCAGAAATAATTGTTGAATTGTCAAAATATAATAATCTTGAAGATCTGAATGGATCATACCAATATAACTCACTACATCTACGTAGTTCAGAAGGTTTGATAAACGAAAATGAATATGGGGATCAGAGCAGATTTTCTGTCAACAATGAGGATGATTATGGTGGTGAGTTTAATGAGCCAGGTATTTATTATTATCATCTTTGGATTGTTAAAAATCTATACTTGATACATATCACTTCTAAAGGAAGTAAGGATGCAAAAGAGCATATCTCAGAAATTGGATTACAGATATTAACAAAATTCAAATAAGGGACTGTGAAAAAATAAGTACTCTATTTATTTTTTTACAATCCCTAACTCAATGACTTTAATCCATACCTCTTTCTTAAAGGTTTCAAATTCCCCACAAAAAGGGGAAGTTTGGGTTAAATAAATATGATTAAATCACGGTAAATATTTATTGTATCCCTTTCACCTAACATTTATATACCCCTTTCTTTTCTTTTCAAGTATGGAAACCATCATACTCTCTCTTGGCGGATCCATACTCGTACCTGATGAAATAGACTATTTTTTCTTAAAGGAATTTAAGCAATTCGTTCTTGATTA
>WJJD01000171.1 GCA_014729915.1 Candidatus Woesearchaeota archaeon
ATATTATAGCTAAACCAATTGAAAATCCATAATTAACATTACTAAATTGTGGAATAAAATGCACTAAACAATAAAATCCAAATATAATTATAACACATATAACAATAAATAATATTCTAATAATTTCAAAAAATGCTTCTAAATATCTATTCATTTACTTTCTAATTGAATAAATGAATATATAATTATTTAATATTTTCTATTATTTAAACTTAACTATCTTGTCACTAAAATAACTATATTTTGTATTTTCTTTTCAACAAAAAATTTTGATTTCAACTTCTTAACCATCCCCAAACCTAGATTTTTCTATGTTAAAACGGTTCTAATTAAAATTTACCAACTAGAATCGAATATTCGAGTATTTTAGTTGTTTTTTATATATCTTTTAATATCAAATTTTCTTTTGCAGCCCTGTTTGTTCATAAATCTTATTTTTCCGAATATTTCCCGTTCTCGCCAGGCCCTGTCATGAACTCCTCCTATTGACCAGGCTATTCCTGCATAACCATTCGGATCTCTTCCATCTAATTGATATTTATCATTCAGGTAAATTGCAATCTCCATAGCATATTCTGGGGATTTTGTCCATTCAAGTATCTTTTTTGCCCAATACATCCTCATGTAGCCGTGCATCTTTCCTGTTGAGATCATCTGAGTCTGCGCTGCATTCCACAATCTGTCATGTGTTTTTGCTTTTTCAAATTGTTGTTTTGTATAGATATAATTTCTTTTGTCATTTTTATGCTCACTCAAGGTCCTTTTTGCCCAATCAGAAAAACAATCAACTGTGTCATAAGTATCATTATAGTAACAGAAGTTGTCTGCAAGCTCTTTTCTTACTATCAATTGTTCAAGAAACTGGTCTTTTGATTTTTCAGGATTATTTGATCCTATCACTTCCAATGCGACCCTCTGCGATGAGATCTGTCCAAAATGAAGATATGGCGAGAGATTTGATTCTGCATCTTTGTTCGGGTCATTTTTATCATGTGGATAATTTTTTAGTTTGTTTTTGATAAAATCTCTCATTACCTTTTTAGCAGATTCTTCTCCAGATTCTAACCAATCTACTCTTGCTGCATCTGTATTTATATTCAGGGATTGTTCTGCCTTATTCCAGTCATTTTCAGGAAAACTTATTTTTTTATGCTGTTTTTTAGGTTTTGGAAACTCATCAAGGAACTCAACTAGTTTTTTATTAATTTTTGGTCTTAAAGTGTATGCTGCATATTCCTGTTTTGAAGATGCTATCGAGCAGGGAACAATGTTATGCGTATCAACTTCATGATAGGGTATGTCTATTTTTTCAATTATTTTCTGATTCCAGTATTTTTTAATCTTTAAGGGATTGAAATCTGAAACTAAGATGGTTATCTTTTGCTTTTTTATGAATTCAGTGATCTTCTCTATAGGATTACCTGTCAATAAAAAAAAGGGGATATTTAGTTTTTTTAGTTTTTTTTCAACTTTTTTTAAATTATTGATCATAAAATCATACTGTCTTATTGAAGCTTCTAGAAATTCAGGGACAAGACAGAAGCACACAATTAATCTTGAATTATATTTTTCTGAGAGATCTTGTGCATGCAGTATTGCCCAGTTGTCAAAAACTCTCTGGTCTCTTTGCATCCAGTATAAAATTTTACCGTTTTTGTCAGGTATATTATTTAATTTCCTAATTCTTTTTTTATTCATCAAAAAAAAATAAGTTCAGAAGTTAATAAACTTTTCTTAATTATTTTTTTGGGTGATCTATATTCATAAAAGAAGATATTTTGTTTTTGCAAGGAGACTTATCCCAGCTGCAGTTATTTACACAGCAACCTGAATGCACAAATCCCTGCTTATGATCGCATAGATAAATTATGTCTGTACCTGAATTAAACTTTGATGAACAAATCTTGCAGTCCATTATATTCACCTCTATTATCAGGTCTTGTCTTTTATGTTTATATATTTTGTTTTTAGTTATTAATTATTTAGTTTAAATAATTATGTTTAGTAATTAATTATTTACTTAATTAATAAATAATAAAATTGATGTGAAAAGTTAGAAAAAAGACTAATTACTCGATTCCTGAGTAAAGATTATTACCTCTATTTCATATGAAATTTGAACAAAATCAGAAAATATAAGTTCGCTTCTGAAATTAATAAAACAAGCGGGGGAGAGCAGGCTCAAATAAGTCCGTTTCCTCTAAATGTAAGATTGTTTTAAATGTATTTTAAATATAAATAAAATAATAATAATAATAATAATAATAATAACAAATTACCTAAAAAAAAATGAAATTTTATATAAAACCTGTTTCTCACAAAGCATGTATGAAATCAAATTATGATGTCATAATAGTGGGAGCAGGACCAGCAGGACTTTATCTTGGCACTCAACTGGCAAGTCTGGAAAAGAGGATTCTGATCATGGATAAACAGGAGACTCTTTCACCAAAAGCAGAATATACAATGGTTAAAAGTGATTTTGATGCACTAGAAGATATGTTTGAAATTAAGTATGATCCTGATGAACAGGTGATTTATGGAAATGATGCAAACATCTTCCACAATTCAACTCAAAAAGTTCATCTTAGCATACTGGATAAAGAATCACACGCAATGAATTATCTTGATTTTCTTTTTTTTAATCTTGACAGTCAGAAATTTCTTGAAAGATTAGTGGACAAGTATCTTGATCAGGAAAATTATGCAGATCTTGCTTTAGGTACTGAATATATATCACATAAGCAAAAACAAGGAAGGGGAGTTGTTGTAACAGCAGAAAATGCAAACAGGAAAAAAATCTATAAAACAAAGCTCCTTATTGATGCGTCCGGAAAAGGAATCCAAGATTATCCAGAACCTTTTTTAAAATACCCTATTGTAGGAGGATTGCTTAAAATTAAAGAGCCTCTCCCTAACAGAGAAAATTCCTGGAAACCAGTTATAGATAAAAAAGGATATTTTACAAATGATATGATTTTCGGAGCCATGGATTCTGCCTCTTGGGAAATTCCCTTTATTGATGCAGAAGGTAATATTTATCGGGACATGGCAAACAGGCCGATTATACCTGGCTGGATGGTTTGCCCGATATCAAAAAATGAGGCAATCATATGGCTTGTATGTTATCAGGGTCAGGGAACACCAGATATTAGGCTTGAACATCTTTGGATTCATTTCAATAAGATGCTTCCTAAAATGTTTAATGTTGAAAATGTTTCTGATATTGGAGATTTAATCAAAAGACAGGGAGTACCGGCTGCATCTGATCCTTTTTCCCCAATAAAGAGAAGCCTTGAGGACCGGGTTTATGGTATTGGAGGGGCAGTGAATCCTGGAGATATACTTACTGTAATGCCTCTTGCAAATATGTTCCGAGAACACAAGAGTATGGCTTCTTCCCTTATCAAACTTATTGATGAAGATAAATTGAGTCAAGAAAATCTAAATTCCATAGATTTTTCAACTTCTCAGTTGGAATTATGGAGAAGAATTGTCGGTGTATTTTATCCTATATTAATAAGTCAGGATAAGGACCTTTGGAAAAGGATTTTTAATCTTATAGACAAATACCCAGAACTTGCTTCCCATGTGATTGAGAGGCACAGTCCCGGATTTGAATCATCAAAAGGAGGTATTTTGGAAAAGGCAAGAAAAGCTGGCAAGGCAGTTAAACTGATGTGTGAAGCACCTTTGTTTCTTAAACTTTATTTTAAACTACCATATCCCGGAATTAATAAAAAATTATCATTTCTAAAGAAATCATTGTTAAACTAATTAGAAAAAAAAATTCTTGAAAAGTAATAAGGAGTAATAAGGAGTAATAATTAAAAAACTATATTTAATAATAATAATCAATTTTGACTAATTTAAAATTTAAAAAGAAGAGCGAGGGGAGGGAACTTTACCCACTAGGCACTTTTAAAGGATAATAATTTATATAGTAGTGTTACTTTTCTTTTTTTATGGCTGCACGCACACATGCAAAACATATTGATGTGGTTGATCCTAATAATAGTAGAAGAAGATTTGAGAATTGGAAGAAAAAAAATACAAAAGGATTGTTTCCTCAAGATGTTAAGCTCATTGAAGAATATCTTGATGATATGCTCAATGGAATTAATGTTTCTAAGACTAAAAGAGGCCAAAGGTCTTATAGCAGACTAAGTGCCTTAACACATAAAATTCCTAAAGTTGCCCACTGGATTAAGGACCGCTATAACAAGAGAATTATTGAAGTTACAAATAGAGAATGCCACCTTCTTTTCAATGACCTTAGAAATGGTGTTATTAAAACCAGGCAAGGTAAACCCTATAAGAGTCACGATGATTATGCAAAGGATTTTCTTGCCTTCTGGAACTGGTATATCAGAAAATTAAGAAGAGAATATAACCAAATGACTAAAGCGCAAAAAGCTAAGGTAGAGAAGTCAGATTATTTTCCTGAAAATGCAATGCAAGATGTTGATTATTCAGATGGTCAAAAAACTAGTTTTCATTATTTTACAGAAGATCAATACAAGCAGCTTAGGGATAGAGCTAAGCATGATTACAGAGTCATGATGGATTTCTTATATGATACAGGAATGAGAGCTCCCTCAGAGATGATGAATATCAAAGTCTCTGATATAACACAAGATAAGGACAATCCAAATGTAGGTTTTTGTGAGATTAGAGATGAAGTAACAAAGACCTTTGGTAGAAAGATCAAATTGATGTTTTGTTATTCTCAGTTGAAAGAATATATAAAAAATAACAAGCTAAAAGACAATGATTACATCTTTACCAAAAATCCAAAAGTTGTCAACAGGTATCTTAAGCGACTTGGTTTTAGAGTCTTAAAAATAGGAGAAAAAAGTTTTAGAAAAGCAGGTAAGCATAAAACAGTTCCAGATGTTAAGGATGGCCTTACACTCTATGATTTTAGGCATAATTCAGCTTGTTACTGGTTACCACGATACAAATCTGAAACAGGATTAAAATACAGATTTGGATGGAAATCCAGTCGGATGATCGAATACTACACCGAATTTTTGGGCATGCGAGACACAATACAACAGGAGGACTTACTGATAGATGTTACTCTAACTGACATTGAAAAGGAACTTGAGAAAGAGAGACGACAAAGAGAACTAATGGAAGACAGGATGCAAGCCCAGGAGAAAGAGTTGAAACAAAGAGAATCTGATATGCTAAAAAATCAACTAAATATGAAGAAAAAACTTGATCAACAGGAAAAGAAAATGGAATTGTTAATGGCTATCTTAGCCAAATCTGGAAAAAAAGAAGTTGTTGATGTTTTAGAGAAGACTTAAATCTGATGCAATTTCTGTCATATCATTAATTATTATGGATTCATAGTATCCTTTGCACATCAATAAAAAATCATGATAATAACTTTTCTTCTTTACCATTTTGTAGTTTTGGATGGATAATGATATACCTATACCTCTAACAAAATTTTCTAGGATATAATACAGCTTATAGTAAGAAGTGGTTCCTTTTACAGCTTTGCAGAAAATTATAAGATTTTCATCTAGATTCTCTTGATTGTTATTTGGATTAGCTTTTGGAATCTCCCTATTTTTTTTAATGGATAAATTTGAATCTCGAAAGAATTGATCAGCTACTTGTTGTAAATAATGTTCTAACAATTCTTTATTGCGTTTATCATGATATATTTTTTCAAGGTAATGTTCTGAAGCTACTAATGTAAAGGGAGACCTCTCAATAATTTTCTTATGAATAAATTTCAATAATCCTTCATAATTAATGCTGTATTTGACATTATTTCCTTTAATTTTCAATCTCTCTGACATTAGAAAGCCCTCTCTAACTAACCATCTAACTTTTTTTGAAATTCTCGCAACATGTCTTCTCTCAGCATTTGAAAAATATATTGGAAATTTTTCATCTCTTTGGCTATCTTTATCAAGGAGCTTAAAATTATTAAGAAGTAAATAGGGAGTATTATATCCCTTTATTATGGCAAAGAAGATTTTAACATATTCTGTATTGCTTTGCTTTAAAGGATTTCTACCTGATCTGCCCTTCTTTCCTGCCATTTTATTTATCAACTCTAAATAAAAATAAATGACGTGACATATATATAAAGTTTTTGTATT
Source organism: Candidatus Woesearchaeota archaeon (assembly GCA_014729915.1). Classification (GTDB taxonomy): domain Archaea; phylum Nanobdellota; class Nanobdellia; order Woesearchaeales; family GW2011-AR15; genus WJJD01. Next base: position 6,126 of record WJJD01000171.1, read on the forward strand.
ATTACAGTTATGAGAGTCAGGAAACACCTTGAAATAAATGAAAGGACCCATAAGGCTTTGAAGGTCTTTGTGGCTATGAACGACTTCAAGTCTTTCGATGCTGCAATCAAGTTTCTACTAGCGAGGTTTGAGGATGGTAGATCTTAGTCTAGCCTGGGAACTGGCAGATATGGTCGAAAGGTCAGGTCAGCCTGATAAAGCTAAATGGATTAGAGAGTGGGTTGAGGATAAAATGAATAATTAGGTGAGTTTGGTGGAACGGAACGAAAGGAAGAATGGACTGATTGGAAAGAAGCTTATTGTAGTCTTTGAAGATGCAAGAGATCATTATGCTCGAAAGACTGGCACATGCACTCTTTTTACAGATACTGAACTTATTCTAGATGATAAACACCTATTACCAATAGGCCGAATAATTAGAGCTGAGGTGATAGACTGATGATCTGGCAATTCAGAAATCCTAACTTACGATTCTGCTGCGTAATAAAAGGAACTAAGAGACCAGTAAGAAAAAATTGGAACACTCTTCATGCATATAGATTAAATGATTATAGACTTAGAGAACACATCAAATTCAATAAAAATTATGGGGTTGTTGGCGGTTATGGGGATATAGTTGTTTGTGATGCAGATTCACAGGAAATAGCAAATCTACTTTTTTCAATGCTTCCTCCTACACTAACTGTCTGTTCTGCACTCAAACACCTACCCCATTTTTATTTTTATGTTCCAGGTGCATATAATCTCTCAATTAAAGATGATACGAAAACCATATTTGACCTGATTGGACCAAAACACATGGCTATTGGTCCTGAAAGTGTTGTTGATGGTAAAGAATACACAATCATGCATGATCTTCCTATAGCTAATTTATCTTTATCTGTTTTGAGTAAGATTCTATTAAGAGTTTTTCCAAACCAATCAGTTATTAATGCAGCGCCGAGGGGGGAGGTTAAGAAGTGTTCTGATCCAATTATTCATAAGATTAGGGAAAGAGTTAGTATTGAAGAGGTATTGTCTTCCAAAGGTATTATCTTAGACAGAAATGGGTATGGAGATTGTCCTTTTCATGATAGTCGCTCAAAACGATGTTTTCATGTTTCTAATAAATTGTTTTACTGCTTTAGCTGCGGTAGGGGTGGTGATGTAATTCAGCTCTTACAAGACCTTAATGGCTGGTCATTTAAACAAACCAAGACCTGGTTGAACAATAAAATCACCCCCCCGGCGCTGCATATTCCTACTACAAGGAAGGAGGTGATATGAATAATGTAAAGACGAAGACCAATGAATGACTGTAAATGCAAGTGATATTGATAAAAACAATAATGGAGGTAAGAACAATGTTTAATCGAGACAAAGAGTTTGTAGGACGAAAGCCAGACTATGTTTCCAGAGATGGTGTAAATGTCTGGGTTAACCTTGACAAAAATGGAAAAAAATATCTGAAAATCAAGATTCCAATTTTAGGAATTTCAGTTGTTTGTTTTCCTAGCGATTATGACCTTAGCAATGAAGAATCTTCTGCTGAGGGAAGTAATGCTGGCGTAGAGGTTGAAAAAATAGATATTGTTGATCAGGCTGAAGCCTGATTTTATTTTTTTTTATTTTTTAGATTATTTACTATAATAAGTATATAGATTGTACGGATGTACGGTAACTTGTCCGTATAGATAATCTCTGTTAGTACGTACAAACTGCTAGACTTGTACGGACAGAATAATAGAATCTGTACGGATTAATTGCATCAATTTGTACGGATATGGAGGCTGGTTAGAATGACAGGAGGAAGAATAGAATTAAGAGTTCCTGAGGGAATGAAAGTAGCATTTACGGATGCAGCATATGCAATGGGATACTCATCACTTACAGCAGCAATGGTTGACACATACATTCAAGCAATATTTGCTTCAAAGATACAAATTTCACACATGAATAAAAAAATACTGCTTGCAAAAGATAATGAAGATAATATCAAAAAAATTAGATACCTTCAAAGAAGGCTTAGGTCTGAAGCATTTGCAGCACAAAGATTTATAAAAATTTTAAGGAGCTATGAAGCACAGGAACAGTTTATTGATCAAGACTATGTTGTTCAGGAATTTGATCTCTTTGTGCAGTATGCTAGATATTCAGAGAACCCAATTAGATTACTGAAATCTGTAATGAAGGAAATAATAAATAAGAAATGGCACTGGGGTGAAAAGGCCGTTAAGGCGGAATTGATTAGATTAGGAGTCAAGCAAAAAGACCTCGAAAAGATTAACTGGACAAAGAGTAGCATAGGATATCAAAGAAGGCATCATAAGAGAGAGGAGAAAAATGGATCAACCAAGCGAAGCAAAACTTGAAGAATTAATGCAGGAACCAGTGGTAAAAAAACTAATTCAAAAAATCAATTTGTTAAATGCAGAAATTGAATCAATAAAATCAATATCTCGTTATGCAATTTTAAATGGAATATATGTGTTATCTTCTTCTCCATTTAAAGCACAAGATGTCAAGCACATAAGTATTGAAAGATTAGCAGAGATATTTGTTGAGATGATTGCTCAATTTAATGCTGAGAAATACAAAGAGAATATTGCACAAATTGTTCCTGCATTAGGCGAGGCACAAAGTGCAGTTTATAACTTCATATTATCTAATCAAGGACTTACACAAAAAGACCTTTTGGGTTACGTTAATTACAAGCAACCAAGACTTAGTAAAATATTAAGTGATTTAATGAAATTAAGCCTAATTGGAACCAGGGGAGGTCGTTATTATACTACCTAAGGTAGTATTTTACTCTGGAGGGATGTTATATGTGGTCAAAACTTTATCGTTCAGCATATGTTCTAAGCTACTTGCATTTGCTTGAATTTATGCTGGTCAGAGAAGATCGA
>WJJD01000172.1 GCA_014729915.1 Candidatus Woesearchaeota archaeon
AAAAAATTTTATAGAAGAGGTGTATAATAAAAAACAATTGCATTCAGGAATCGGTTATCTGCCGCCTGAAGAATTTGAATTGTTAAAAAAATCGGCAATACTGTAGCTTATCTCCCTGTCGAAAAAAGGGGGTCAGTCCAAGCCAATAAGTTGGAACGCGTTAATAAAAAACCATCTGAATAAAGATGCTTAGAAATTAAAGAATTCTGGTATCAACAGACACAATTATTCAAATAGTATTAAGGAATACATTGACTAAAACACGTCAAGTAGTCCGAATTATAAAAGAAAATATAATATCACCGGCAGAATCAGACAGCCCATCGAATGATTCCTTCCGATATTTTTAAGAGGTGCTATTAATCCAATAGCAGTAGAAGTTATTAAAACAATTATTCCGATCCAACCATTTAGAAATATCGACATCACAAAAATAAATACAATAATTGAAACAACTAACATTTTATAATTTACTTTTACAATTAATTTTGAAAATATTTTTGAAAAATACAATGTTAAAAAAACACTTACTGAACCTGCAATTAAAAAAACCATTACAAGCAATAAAAAACTTTTGATATCTATTTCTAATAATTTACTGATAACAACAATAGTCACGTCCTTTGCTTTCCCCAAAAGAAAGAGTAGTACAATGATACATAGTAAATTTTTTAAAAGTAATGAGTTTTTAAAATATCAGAAATTACACGTAATTTCTGAGCATGAACAAGAACTGATAAATTTAAAGTTCTTAACAATTCAAAAAATCAAGAGAGTGATAATATGATAGAAATAAGAATTCACGGAAGGGGCGGCCAGGGAGCAAAAACAGCTGCTAATTTTCTTGCTATGGCTGCTATGGAAAAAGGAAAACAGATACAGTCATTTCCTGAATACGGACCTGAGAGAGCAGGAGCACCTATGAAAGCCTACACAAGGATTTCTGATAAAAAAATAAAGACATATGCACCAGTAGTAAGTCCTGATATTGTACTTGTAATTGATCCGACATTTATCGGAAATATTAATGTGACAGAAGGAATAAAACAAGACGGGATCATGATTGTAAACTCCAGGGAAACTCCGGATAAAGTAAAGGAAAAGACCGGTTTTTCAGGAGAAGTGCATACAGTTGATGCCAGCGGTATTGCAATATCCGCAACAGGCTTAAACAAACCTAATGTTCCGATGCTTGGTGCATTGATAAAGATTACAGATTTAATACCTGTTGAGTCAATTGAAAAGCTGGTTAGAAAAAAATTCACAGAAAAGATAGGTGAAGAAAAGACACAGGCCACAGTTGAAGCAATAAACAGAGCTTACAAAGAGGTGAATTAGATGTCAGAATCACAAAAAAAAGGATATAAAGAAATACCTATAGGAGGGATGATAACAAAAGCAGGTTCATCTGCGGAATTTAAGACAGGTGACTGGAAAAGTTTTACACCGGTCTGGGAAAAAGAAAAATGCATACATTGCATGATCTGCCCTGCATACTGTCCAGAGGACTGCATCCCGAAAAAAGATGGAAAAAGATTAGAGACTGATTTTGACATGTGCAAAGGATGTGGAATCTGTGCAGAGGTCTGCCCTGTAAAATGTATTGAGATGAAAGAGCAAGGTGATTCAGATGAGTAAAAAAAAAGCAATGACCGGAGCTGAAGCAGCAGCAACTGCAATGAAGCAGATAAATCCTGATGTTGTAGCAGCATATCCTATAACTCCTCAGACTCCTGTTGTAATGAAATTTTCAGAATTTGTAAATGACGGAGAAGTTGATACTGAGATGATAAGGGTAGAGTCAGAGCATTCTGCAATGTCTGCATGTGTGGGTGCAAGTGCAGCAGGTGCAAGAGCAATGACTGCAACAGCATCAGCAGGCCTTGCATTGATGTGGGAGGTTGTAGGAGTTGCGTCAGGCTCAAGGCTTCCTATAGTGATGAATGTTGTAAATAGAGCATTGTCAGCACCGATAAATATTCACTGTGATCATTCTGATTCAATGGGAGCAAGAGATCTTTCATGGATCCAGCTCTATTCAGAAGATGCACAGGAGGCTTATGAGAACACAATACTTGCAGTAAAGCTAGCAGAACATCCCGAAGTTCAGCTGCCTGCAATGGTCTCCCAGGATGGCTTTATTACCTCACACGGAGTCCAGAACGTAACAGTCTATTCTACTGACAAAATTAAAAAATTCCTGGGTGAAAGAAAACCAATAAAAGCCCTTTTGGATGTGGATGATCCTGTAACAATGGGTCCTTTGCAGCTTCAGGATTATTATTTTGAGACCAAAAAGCAGCAGGATAATGCCATGGAAAAAGCAAGGCAGGTCTATATTGATACAGGAAAAGAACTATCAAAGATAACAGGCAATGATTATGGGTTTGTTGAAGCATACAATCTTGATTCTGCTGAATATGTGATTGTAACAATCAGCTCAACAGCAGGAACTGTAAAATCAGTTATTGATAAGATGGACAACCCAAAAATAGGTCTTTTAAAGATCAGGATGTTTAGGCCTTTCCCTTATGAAGAGGTTGCGCGACTTTTAGAAGATAAGAAAGCAGTTGCGATTCTTGACAGGAGTGAATCATTTGGTGCGGATGCTCCGATTTATGGCGAAGTAAAAAATGCATTGTACAATGCAAAATCGCATCCTAAATTGCAGAGTTATATCTTTGGACTCGGAGGAAGGGACATTTATGAAAAAGACATAGAGAATGTTTTTGAAAGCCTTCTTAAAGAAGACATTGAAGATAAAAAAAGATACATAGGTGTAAGAGAATGAATTATAAACAACTAGCAGAAAAACCCCAGAAATTAGCTTCAGGACACAGGAGCTGTGCAGGATGCGGATTTCCGCAGATTGTAAGAGCAGTTCTTGCTTCAACAGATGATCCTGTTGTTGTAAGCAATGCTACAGGATGCCTTGAGGTTACCACAACAATCTATCCATATACATCATGGAAGACTCCATTTATTCATAATGCTTTTGAGAATGCAGCAGCAACACTGTCAGGAGCAGAGACAGCTTACAGGGCATTAAAAAAAAGAGGAAAACTGGATAAAAAGATAAAATTTGTAGCCTTTGGCGGAGACGGAGGAACTTATGATATAGGACTTCAGAGCCTTTCAGGAACATTAGAGAGAGGTCATGACATATTATATGTGTTGTATGATAATGAAGCATACATGAATACAGGAATACAGAGAAGCTCGGCAACACCCTATGGTGCGTCAACAACAACTGATCCGGCCGGAAAGGTAAGGCCCGGAAAACAGGAATTTAGAAAAGATATTGCAAAAGTTGCAGCTGCTCACAACATTCCTTATGTGGCGCAGGCATCTGTTAACAATATAATTGACCTTACAAAAAAAGCAGAAAAAGCATTTAAGATAAAAGGACCAAAGTTTATGGTTGTGCTTCAGCCCTGCACACTTGGTTGGAGATTCCCTTCAAACAAGACAATTGAGGTTGCAGAAAAAGCAGTAAAATCATGCTTCTGGCCCCTCTATGAAGTAGAGAACGGAGAATATAAGCTTTCATACAAGCCCAAAGAAAAGATTCCGGTAACTGAATTTCTAAAATCCCAGGGAAGATTCAGGCATCTTTTCAAGCCGGAAAACAAGCATGTTCTTGAAAAGATACAGGATCATGTTGATAAAGAGTGGGAGAAATTGCTTAAATTGTGCGGGAAGGCTTAAATTTTTAAAAAGTTTGTACTTAAAAACATTAGATCAACGAATGGGCTTGTTCTAGTTGCAATAATTGACAAACAAATAATTGGGTATTATTTAAATTATAGAGAACTTTGAATTACCTATAAATTGATCTCTATTTTCAGATGTTTATAGAGAATAATTCAAAGTTCTTCTTAAAGAATTTTGATGTTTTTCAAAATTCTCTATAGGTATATGTGTGGTCTTTGAATGAAATGTTCAATAGACCACCTAAAAAATTCAAGAATAAAGGTAATTTTAAACTTCTTTTACATTATTAATGGCTATTTTTTTTTATTTTATTAAATATCCATTATTTTTGGTTTAAATATTAAATTCAGGTTAATTTTTTATTTATAGATAATTTGACAGTTTTTTTAAGGTGATCGTTCTTTCAATGATTTGTTCAATACAAATGAGTGTATTAAAAATACTAAAAATATTTTTTTAACATCCATTTACAGTTAACTGATCAATACAATCTTTATAATTTTCTTTTCTTGTCAAATCAAGTTCCTCTTTCATTCTTAACGTCCAGTAACTTTTAGCTGTGTCACTACCAAAACATATGTCTCTAACAAGTTGGTTACACATTGCCTGAGTATCAATAATTCCTAAATTCTGATAATACTGTATAACTCTTGGTAAAGCATACAGAGCATTTCTTTGTTCACATAGGTATAAACCACCTTCAGTTGGTGTTTGTCCTTCAAGTAAACCTTCTGCTCTTGGCCTGTCATTTGCACTATTCATATCCTGGAATTTTGCAGCATAATTTTTATAAATAATATCTTTATTGCCATCTCCATCCCCTCCTTCTCCAGGTAATCCATAATTGTCATAGGGATCCTGAGAATACTCCATATCACATATTCTAATGTCAGACCGAGTTCTTTTTAAATAATTTATAATTGACGCAAGATTGCAATAATAAAAAAAGGGAGTAGTTGAAATATCATCATACCCACATAATCCCAATTCTTTAATTGTCTGCCCATTAAGCATATAATCACATGAACATTCAGGGACATTACATATATTTTTACTTTCAATTGGTAATTGGATATTATAGCATTCTTGCCATGCTGCTCTATTAATTTGACCAAGTCCACAATCCCTTGAATTACTGTTTTCTCCATAATCACCAGTACATACTACACGGGAGTATTGTGTTCCTCTTATAGTAAACCTTTCGCAATGGCTCCAACCATGTCCTTCCCAAGACAGATAAGTCAGGACAAACTCAAGAAAATCATTATCTAAATCCGGAGAGATATGAATTATAGAGTCTTTTACAAAGTCTCTGCCAGTTAAACCCCTGTCATCTGTTTCCCAAGAGATGCAGTATTCTGGATGATACCATAATATATTTCCATAGTTACACTTTCCTTCTGTCCATCTGTCATCAGGCGGAGCATATGGATTACAGCACCAATTATTATTTATTGTCTGGATTTGTGAAATTACTGTATATCCTGTCTTTTCAGTGTCTGTAGGATTCTGTTCACATAAAAAATCTTCTCCATTGATGTTTTTGAACCTGTTGTCAACACAAGCATTTTTACATTCGTAAACAAAATCCTCGCAGTAGTTCAACAGGTTGTCAATAGTTGATTCAAAAGAATCATCGATGGAGTTACTAGCAGGACTAAATGATGAAAAAGTTAATTTATCATAGATGAATAATCCTGATTCATCAACAAATGCATTTGCATCGTTTTCAGCAATGTCAAATGCATCCATGAAAAATTTGTCAATATAAACTGATATAGATAATTGTATTTTATGATCTATATCTAAATAATAACTAAAAACTAATATCCACAAAGCATCAAATCTATAATCAGCATATCTAGGAGTGAACTTATAGACACAATCAGTTAACTCCTTTTCAAATTCTGCCAGTATATTTTTTACAGTAAAGCAATTATAAGTTAAAATATCGTCTTTATCAATAAAGCTGCAGTATCCATAAGATCCAATAATGAAAATAGCATTATATCCTTGAATTTTAGCAAAAATAACTTTAAAATGATATGGTTCATCTATCAGATGATCATTTCTTTCATTGCCAATATTATCACGTATAATATTAATGTCATCCTGTGAAAGATATTTGATTTTATTTAAAAGTATTGTTCTTGTATCATCAGGAATTGAAAGAAGTTCTTGAATAGTTATTGTTGGCTCAAAGTCATCAAATTTTTCTTGGTTGTAATTAACTAAAAAATTAAGATCAAAATCATTTCTTTTTGATTCATCTGATACTTCAGATTCTATTTCTTGAGCAACTTCTTCAACCAAATCACTTACCAATCCAACAGTTGCTTGTCCTTCATTACTTTCATCTGGACAACAATTACATCCACCTGATTGAACACAGATACCTCCTAATGTGCCACAGTTTTTATAAGCACAACATGCAGTAGACCATACACAATTACAATCGTTTTGACTAATACCACAATCATTAACACTACTTTCCTCATCATCTTCAGGCTCTTCAGGTTCTTCTTCAGAAATATCAACACATCTTTCACTTTGTGCAACATCAGAACAGTGAGATCCACAACCTTGAGGAACAATACAACAATATTTGCATTCAGGAACGACTGTTCCTGCTTCAAGCTTTGTAGTATCAGCTATTATCAGATTTGCATAATCAGGACATCCTTCATCCTGGCAGCAGCTTCCTCCTTGCGGATTCCATGTATTCCAAAAATCATCGCCTGATGGTTTAAAAAACTGAATATAATCTCCGCACGATAATGTGGTTTCAGTGGTTGATACACCAATCTCCTGTTCAATTGATTCCTGACCTGATTCAGCAGAACAGTCCAAAGGATGATATTCTCCTGTTATTGTATATTTTTGTTCTTGTAAAATTCCACTAATTAATTGCTTATCTTCATCATTTATCGCTTTTTCACACAGACCATTGTAAATGCATAAACAGTTTCCATCACTGCATAATTCATCAATTTTATTTTCAGCTCGTCCCCTGTTTGATCCAGCATTTCTTAATGCTGACTCAAACTTTGTTTTTACACCATTATTGTCCAAAAACTCTTCTTCAAACACACAAATTTCATGTCCTGGCTCAAGTTTATCTCCTGTATTATCAAGATAATGCATAACAGTCTCTTCACTAATATGGGCATTTTTCCATGTAAGACATGTTCCATCTCCTGGAGCTTCAACATCCACTTCAGCCTCTTCTCCTTTGCAACCAACAATAAATCCAATCAAAAAAATCACTATTAGAAAATATACACTATTATTTTGAAGTAATTCATTCTTAGAATTATTAAATTGTGATTTCATTTAATTTAATAAAGGTTATTTTGTTATTAATTCTTGTGTTTTATAACAGCATTTTTTTTCTTTTTACATCATTACTCCTGGAATAAGATATCACAAAATTAGTTCTTGCAACTCTACCTAATTCTTTAAAAGCATTATACAAATTAATTATTCTTCTATGAGAACTCAATTTTTTCAAAATAAATGAAGAATTTACCATGCCTGTTATGAATATCAATTATTATATCTGTTAAATTGACATTTTTAAATTTATTCTGGAATTTGAATTTAATTGCTTTTTTTTTTTGGTCTCTTTTTCTTTTTTTATTTGCTGATGCTCAGCTTTCCGTTTTTAATTTTTATGTACTTGTTCCTGTTAAAGCTCCAGTTAAATTTTTGACAGGATTTGTCAAGCTCATTTTTAATCTGTTTCACATATTTTTTGTCATCAATACATATGTTCAGTTTTTTTCTGAAATTCTTTCTATATTTTTGTCATTCCTGTCTGCTGAACTTGTAATCTTCAATATTGCAGAAATCCAATGAGCCTTCTACATAAATCTCACCTGAACCTAATCCATTTGCAAGATCACTGAGAGCAAATTGATTAAAGAGCGCACATATACCTATATAAAGGAAAACAATCCAGATTTATAAAAAAAAATATTGAAATGTGGAAATAATTAAAACAATAACTTCAACTCAATTTAAAGCTTAGTTAATTATTTAAATAAAAGCCGCACTTTCTTTTGATATGAAAAAAAAAATGAGTGAAGAATCTTTTTTGTTAGTAAGCTTAAAAGAAGACAAGGCAAAAAAACTGGCTCAAGTTCTAAGTAATGATACATCTAGAAAAATACTTGATTATTTATCAAAAAAAGAAAATGCAACTGAAACTGAAATATCAAAACAGCTCGATGTCCCTTTATCAACAATACACTATAATATGAGTCATCTAGTTAAGGCAAAGCTAGTTAATGATGATCAGTTCACATATTCAGAAAAAGGAAAAGAAGTAACGCATTACTCCTTGTCAAATAAATATGTAATAATTGCTCCAAGAGAAACTACTGGATTAAAAGACAAGCTTAAAAAAATCCTTCCTGTATTTGCAGCAATAGCTGGAGGAACAATAATAATAAGATATTTTAACAGGATCCTAAATATCATAAACCCGCCGATGTTAAAGTCAGGGATTGAACAAGAGACATTCGGAGCAGCTGCAAACCAGGCTATGGAGCGTGCACCCATGATTGCAGAACAGAGCATGCAGCAGATATCAGCACCACCGGCTTCTTATGAAGCAATGGCATTGTGGTTTTTAATAGGGGCCTTGTTTGCATTAGCAGTCTATGCAGGAGTTAGTTATTACTGTAAAAAGAAAAAGACTAAATAATTTTTTTAGTGAATGTATACAAATAAATTAATAGTTTACTGCACTTCCTATAATAAAAAACCCCTTTTATCCAAATCTGACTTTCTACATACGCAATATTCAAAAGTTCACACTGTTCACCAGAACAGTGTAAACTTTTGAATTCTATAACTTCTTTCAAGTGAAAACGTAATATTAAAAACTCTAAACATAATCTTAATTTTTAATGTCTATTCCAATTATTAAATTTGATAATGTGAAAAAAGGATTTAATAAACATATAATTCTTAAGGGAATAAATCTTGAAGTGAATTTTGGGGAAATATTCGGACTGATTGGACCTTCAGGTGCTGGAAAAACAACATTTCTAAAGCTGCTGATTGGATTTCTTGAACCGGATGAGGGAGAAATTTTATTTTCTTTGGGTTCAATAAATAATCCAAAATATTCAAAATCGGATTTAAAACCAATTAAAAAAAATATGTCTTACCTGAAAAGGTCTTTTGGATATGCAGCGCAGATGCCTTCTTTTTATCCGAATCTGACAGTTGAAGAGAATCTATCATATTTCGGCACCCTATATAATCTATCAAGAAGGATAATAAAAAAAAATATCGGAACATTACTGCGGCTGATGGAATTGACAGGTTCAAAAAAATCACTTGCAAAAAACCTATCAGGCGGAATGCAGCGAAGATTAGACATAGCATGTGCATTAATTCATGATCCAAAAGTCCTGATACTTGATGAGCCTACAGCTGACCTTGATCCCATGCTTGCAAAACATATTTGGAATATTGTCCAGAAAATAAATGATCTTGGAACAACAGTTATTGTTTCATCGCATCACACAATTGATATTGAGGATTTTTGTACAAGGATTGGTTTTTTAAAAAACGGAAGACTTATTCACATCGGAACAGTACATGAAATAAAGAAAAAATTTGAAGCAGACAAAAAAATACATATTGAATCATATCCTGGAAATTATTGTGAACTTATAAAAAATATTAAAAAAATCAGAGGAATAAAGATTGAAAATAAAGGTCATGAGATTGCATTAAAGTCAAACTCTCCTGCAAAACACATCCCGAAGTTATTAAAAATTCTTAAAGATAAAAATGAAATATTAATTGATCTAAATCTTGAAAGAATTTCTCTTGATGAACTATTCAAAAAAATAGAATGAAACTTATTAAAATAATTCAAAAAAATATAAAGCTTCTTTTAAGATCAAGAATATCTTCTCTTGTTATTATCCTTGCACCTCTTCTTATTATTCTTTTAGTAGGAATGTCTTTTAGCAATGATACAAAATTTTATCTTAATATTGGAGTTTATTCATCAGAATACACAAAACTCACTGAATCATTTATTGATAAATTAAACCAGGAAAGTTATGCAATACAAAGATATGATGATATGGATATCTGTATTGATGATATTAAATACGGAGAGGTTCATACATGCATCATATTTCCACCTGATCTGAAAATAGAAAACCAGAAAACAAATGAGATAATATTTCATGTTGATAAATCAAAGGTAAATCTTGTGTATTTAATCATAAATTCTCTTGCAGAATCGATCTCTAGCAGAAGCTCAGAATTAAGCTATGATCTTACTATGAATATCGTAGATGTTCTGTTTAATACAAAAGACAAGATAAATTCAGCTGATCAGAATCTCAACAGTTCTCTTGCTCAAAATAATTATTTGTATGATTCAACATCGTATTCTGAAGAAAAGCTTTCCCCGCTTGATCTAACAGTTCCTGAAAAAGCAAATTCATCAGTGATGAGGGATCCTTTAGATATTGTTCTTAAAACATTTAATGACACAAAGCAAGAAGCACTTTATACAGCAAGAAAGGGTCTTGAACTGATGGAAGATATTGAGGATTGGACTGATTTGAACATGTCTAGACCTGACATAGCAATATATAAAGAGAGATTTGAAAGAGTGAACAGGACAGTAAGAAGCGATTATGATTCAGTAGGGGATGAGATGAGAGAGCTTACTGATTCTATTAAAGATATTGATGAAAATCTTGATGAGTTGAGCAATAAGCTTGCAGTATCAAAGATGGCACAAAGGGACGTCTTACCGAAACTGAAAGACATTAAGGAAAGAAGCAGTACAATAAAAGCCAAGCTACAGGAGTCCCGCACAATTTTAAGAAAGGCAGTTGATGATATTAATTCAATAAAAGTTACTGCTCCAAAAAATATAGTAAGTCCGATAACAACAAACATTCAGCCTGTGAATAAAGAAAAAACAACATTAAACTATATGTTTCCCAGCCTTATTGTTCTTTTAATTATGTTTGTTGGACTAATTCTTCCGTCTATATTGATTATTATCGAAAAAAATTCCAGATCATTTTTCAGGGTTTTCACAACACCAACAAAAGATTATTATTTTATAATATCTGATTATCTTACTGCACTTATTTTTATGACAATACAGATATTAGTGATATTTTTAATATCTGAATATTATTTTAAGATCAATCTCTCTTCAAGTATTTTTCAGCTTCTGCTGCTGTTGTTTCTTGTATCAACTGTATTTATTTTTTCAGGTATGCTTATTGGTTACCTGTTTGATTCAGAAGAAATAGCGACACTGGCCTCATTAAGTCTTGGTAGCTTGTTTCTTTTTACATCAGGCATAATTTTTCCAATTGAGAGCATGCCCCAGTATGTTATTGATAAAGTCAGATTCAATCCATTTGTCCTTAGCTCAGAGATGTTGAAAAAGATTCTTATTTTTGAAGTTCCGTTGTCTTCAATAGAATTTTCCCTTAAAGTAATGATTTTGTATTCATTTGTATTATTAATAATAATTTTTCTTATACAAAGACTCTCAAAAATAAAGATATTGACCCAGATTTCAACTAAACGCCAGATTAAAAAAGAGATATTACAGGAATATTTCAGTGAAATAAAAACACTAAACCAATTCATAACTAAAATAAATAAAATGCCTGAGGATAGATTTCAGGAAGCACATAAGGATACAGCAGTATATCAATGGATTTTGAAAGTCGGCAGGAAAAAGAAACTGGCAAAAAAAATAAAAGACTTAAAAACAAAACCCGAGATAATATCTATTTTAAAAAAAGAGACTAGAAAAAATGAAAAATAAGAGCATAATAATATTTTTGATAATAATTTTTACTGGAACTGTTTCTGCAGCAGAGATAATAGTTTTAAATGAGACCCAGGAAAAAATATTCTCTGTTGAAAAACTTATTCTGAGAGGAGATCTTTCTAAAGATAAGCTAAATATTATAGGCTATGGAAGAGTAATATCAGGAGAGAATGTGAAGGTTTATCTATTGGGTCCGGCACAGGACATACTTATAAATAATTTGAGAGTGAACAATGAACCGAGATCTTTGAGTTTTGATTCTAAAGGATATTATTTTCTTTTTAATAAAGGAGAATTTGATATTGAGGCAGATCTTAACATAAGGACAATAGGACAAATAAGATTAAATGTGCCCGGTCCTGTTAATGAGCTTAAATTTGATATAGACAACGGGTATGCAATTGACGGAGATAAATATGGTGTTTATAATAGAGAGATTATTATCCAGAGAAGCGAAAAAGTATCAATGGTTGTTGAGGGAAATTTCAAATACTCCTATAAGCAGAAAAACGAGTTTTCTTATCTTATTAATTTCAGGGCATTTGGAAGCACACTTGGAAAATACACATTGAATTTAAAAAACAATGAACAGGTAACATATGTTGCAGGAGCGTTAAAGCATGAACAGATCGGAAATAATTTCGTGCTTGATCTTGAGGGAAAAACAGCAGCAGTTACAATAAGAGGATATTTTGATTCAGGAAATCTTAAGATACCATTGAATGAAGATACTCATCATGTCGTGATCGAGTCAGAACCTGAAAAAAAATTATCCATTTCAACAAATGCAGAAGAAATTGATCTTTCAGAGTCAACACTTAATCCTGATTTTTTAAATGCAAGGGCATTTCTAGCATCTCAGACAGATTCGTTTATTGTTCAAGTAAAAGATCTGGAAATACTGCCTTCACTTGCTGCATCAGTAAAATCAGCAGATCAGAAGGTTGCGATAACAAAAAAAGGTTCAGTCTTAGGAGAACTAAGATACAATTATGAGAATACAGGTCTTGATTATATAAGCATAGATATTCCCGGTGAGCCATTATATGCATCAACATCAGGAAGAGCCGTAAAATTAACAAAAGATAAAGAATTTCTGTTAAGCTTTCCCAAATCCACATACGGAAACCTTGATTTGATCTTTTTTGAAACAGTTGATAAATTATCTTTTTTTGATATAGTAAAAGTTCCGCTTGCAAAAACAGACCTTCCTATAACAGAGCAGAAAACAACAATTTTCCTTCCTGAAGATGTTTTTGTTGTTGAGACAATTGGTGCAAAAGGAGGCTCCCAGCTCCCAGAATTCAGGACTATTATCATTTTTGTCCTCCTTATGGGGGCTCTTGCAGCATTAGTCAGAAAAGATATCAAATTCATCTTTTTGTATGTAATATTTTCTTCAGCTCTCCTGATATTTGACAAAAGGATTTTTGCACTGCTTATCACAGTATCAATGATCTATAAGATCAGGCAGTATGTCTCAAAAAAATCAATGAAATACATGCTGGCAGGAGCAGGAGCTTTGATTGTACTTGGATTGGTGATCTTTGTATTTTTCGGGTTCATGAATATATTTTCTGGAGTAACCAGACAAATGGGAACCCATGAGATGGTTTCTGATTATGCCAGAGTAGATGAAGAAGTATCTTCTCCTATGACAAAGTCAATGAATGTTCTCGGAGAAGGCTCAGGAAAAATTACTGTGCAAAAAAGAAAAGGAGTACTTCCGGTAAGGTTTGAGCTGCCGAGATTAGGAAAGACAATAACAGTAAAAAATCACCTGGTCACAAAAGAGACACCTGTAAATCTTACTTTAATATTAGTCTCTTCCTGGATCGAATATCTTTATTATATTATCGGAATTATAGCTGGCTATTTTTGTTATAGAGAACTTTGAATTACCTATAAATTGATCTCTATTTTCAGATGTTTATAGAGAATAATTCAAAGTTCTTCTTAAAGAATTTTGATGTTTTTCAAAATTCTCTATAAAAGTTCATTTTCCACCAGTCTTTGACTGGTGGTTAAATGTTGTGGAAAATGAACTCTGTCATTCCCACGGGTCATTCCTTGACTTCAGAAACAAGTTCTGAACTCTGTCATTCCTTTCGTCATTCCTTGACTTCAGAAACAAGTTCTGAACTCTGTCATTCCTTTCGTCATTCCTTGACTTCAGAAACAAGTTCTGAAGTTACTGAAAACAGACCCTCGGCCGTAGGGCGAGCATGCCACTGGTCTCTGACCAGTGGTGGTCGGTTTTCGCTTGACAGATAAAGGAAAAAAGAGATAAGTGAAAATTCCATATACTGAACTCTATAGATAAATAATTTTTTTATATTATTTTATTATTCCTATTCCTATGAAAGACAAAAAAAGAAGAGTAATTGCTGTATCTGGAACACCGGGAACAGGAAAAACAACTGTTTCAAAGATTCTTGCAAGAAAATACAAGCTTAAATATCTTGATGTAAAATCTATGATTAAGAAATATGATCTTTCCGAAGAGTTTGATAAGGAAAGGGACTGTGAGGTAATTGATGTAAAAAAACTCGTTTTGTTTCTGATAGGAAAGATCAGTGAATTCAAAGAGCTCAAAAAAACAAAATTCCAGGGAATGATAATTGATTCACATCTCAGCCACAACATTGCTCCTCATATGGTTGATCTTTGTATCATTACAAAATGTTCTCTTCCTGTTCTTAAGAAAAGGCTTGAAAAAAGAGGATATTCCGAAACCAAAGTAAGGGAAAATCTTGATGCTGAAATATTTGATACCTGCAAAGTTGAAGCTATGGAAAAGGGTCATAAGATAAAAGTTCTATGGACAGATAAAGAAGAGCATGAGAGTTTAAGAGATATTATCTCTGATTAGTAGCATGTAGAGCAAGTTCCTGATGAGCATGTCCCGCATGAAGCAGAACTTTCTGAAGACCCACTGTCTTTTGAACCTAGGTTGAGCTGATAAACTTCAGTAAAGTCATCAGATCCGCAGTTTTTGCAGTGAAGTTTTTCTGCCTCAGTTTTTTTCTTTGAAAAAGTGCAGAAAATCTCTTCAATATTTTTGCATTTCTTACATCTGAATTTATATACCGGCATAGTAATTGTGAAAATTAATTTATTTTTAAAGATAGTTGTTATAAACGATAACGTCATCTCTTTTTTTTATCAAATTCTTTTTTTATTGCTTCTCTAAATTCTTTTTCAGCAGAATCAGGGATGTAATTATTTTTCTTTATTTCTTCATAGGCTTTTGTAAAATCATTGTTTTCAAATGCTTTAGCCAATCCTTTTATCCCGACCTTGTTTCCATTAACATCAATCATCCTTGTCTTAAGAAAGGTTATTGCTTTTTCAGGGCATATCTCTTTGCAGGAATCACAACCTGAAAGGCAGTTGTTAGGTCGGGAAACTACGGCAAAATTGACTTCTTTTTCAAAAACATCTCTTGGGCAGAAATTAATACAGATACTGCAGTTGCCCCTGCATCTTACGGAATCAATCACAGGAAACCAGTCTTGTGTCATTTTATCTTTATCTCAAAACTTTTTAAGAGGGATACAACCTCAGGAAAAGAAAACACAGCATCCTTGATCTTGTTTTTTTTTGGATTGATCTCATACTCCCTGCATTCTTCAAAATTGCATCCTCTAAGATCAGCATTGTCAAATTCAGTATCTTTAAGATCAGATCCTGAAAAATCCGATCCTGAAACATCAATACCTGAAAAGATGCAGTTTTTAATCCTGCACTTTTTAAATTTTGTTTTTTTGAGTTTCATGTCAGCAAAAACACAATTTATTATCTGGCAGTCCTCAAAATTTATTTCAAGCATGAGCTGATTGCATTTTGAAAAATCCAGACCTGTTAATTTAGAGTTTTTAAAAATCACATTGTTAAAGCCGCAGCCGTTGATATTTGTTAATGAGAGGTTGCACATCTCAAAATCGCAGCTGTTAAACAAAGCACCGGAAAAATCAGCTTCTGTAAAATCCTTGTTTTTGTAGGTTTTTTCTTCAAATTCTTTTTCTTTAAACTCCATAACTTAAGAGAAAGAGAATTATTGTTAAATTTCTTTCTGTGCTTTATACCTATTGTTTTATCTTTATCTTAGCAGAATTATTTGCTACAAGGACACTATCTACAGAAAGTTCAGCAATGATCTCATAGACTCCTTGCCTGATTCCTGAACATGTGTTGCATTTTGGAGTCTTATACTCAACAACAACTACGTTATTTCCTTTGAAAAGGTTAATCATCTGGACTTTATCTAATCTGTATCTATTCTTAGAATATATTCCCTTGACATTTAATGTTACATTGGGTATATTTTTATTAGAATCCATTGAAACGGAAATATTCATCAGCTCATTTGAGTGATAAAGAGATTTATCAGTATTAAGATTCATCCTGACAACCAAAGGAGGATCTATAACAACAGCTTCAGAGCTATTTATTTTTTGATTTGAGCAGGAGAGAAATAACAATATTAAAAGAATTAATATGATTTGTTTCATAGCTCTAAGAGATACATTAGATTATTAAAAAATTTATGGTATGATTCCTAATGAAAAAAAGATTACAAAATCAGTATGATAAAACCAATTTCATTTTCACTCCAAAACCTCCACAGAGTCAATTTTTCCATCCCCGTCCAGATCAAACCCCTGAACAACACAATAAAACTTTTCCTGTCCTGAAAACCTGTTTAAAACCAGATTTATGTTTCTTGTAAATCCCATTACAGCAGCCTTAGTCCCGATAAATCTTATCCCTGCAATCAATAAGATTTTATAATCAGGATGATATGGATTTGAAATTCTTGCAATCAATCCTACAGAATCATCAGTATAATTTGTATTTTTCGTTCGTATACCCCAGGGTTTTTTATCAGAAAATTTTGCAGGCAGAAAGTCATTTATTTTTCCGCAGATAAGATTCGTTACAGGACCTCCTACAATGATAAGGTTCTTTTCATTATCAAGATCAAGGTCAACATCAAGCCTTGTTACAAAATCCTGTCTCACGCTGCAGAATTTGCCGAGAAAGATTGCAAGATCTATTGCATAATGCCCGTCTCTTGCCCTTGCCTTGTGCGGACCATGGGGATCAGGTGATCCAACAATGATATCAGCATCGATCTTATTCTTTTTGATAAAGGGAGATAAGAATTTTGCTGCAGAACTGTCTTTTTTTTCTAACAGTTCGGTAATTCCTTTCCAGTCTTTGCTTAAGGAGACTGCAAAATTCATGCATTTAGGAGAGAACTTTTTTGCTGTTGTTCCTCTTATATCTTTTCGTGATGAGATTTCAATCACACCTGCATTAGAAAGCTGCTTCATATGATAATATATTTTCTGCTCATGCATGTTAAGGTCCTTTGCAAGCTGCGCAGGATACATTGGTTTTTTATTAAGTAATCTCAATATTTTCTGTCTTATAGGGTGGTCTAATATTTTAAGGGAAGCGGGATTATCTAAAATGATTGCTTTACTGTAATAAAGTTCATTGTTTTTCTCTCTTAATAAATAAGTTTTTGTCATTTTTCTTCTCATAAATACAATCTTATTTTTTCAGGCTCAAGAGCCAGCCAG
>WJJD01000173.1 GCA_014729915.1 Candidatus Woesearchaeota archaeon
TAAAATAACATTAAGTTTATATATCTCCTGCTGGTTCTATGTAAAGTTTTAGAAATGAAAATCGGATTATTGTATGATCGAATCAGAAAGGATGAGAAAAAGATAATCGCAGCTGCAAGAAAACAGGGAATTTCTGTAAAACTCATCAATGCAAACAATCTGATCTTTGCTCTTGAAAAAAATAACTTTGATTTTGATGTTGTGATTGAAAGATGCATCAACCATGCCCGCGCGCTTTATTCTTTAAAGATATTAAATGAGCATGATATTAAGACAATAAATTCTTATGAGACGGCTGAGATTTGTGGAAGCAAGTTTCTTGTTTCAGAAAAGCTTCTAAAAAATAATGTAAAAACACCAAGAGTAATAATAACATTTACTCCTGAAAAAGCCCTTGATGCAATTGAAGAAATAGGATATCCCTGTGTATTAAAACCAGCAGTAGGTTCCTGGGGAAATTTGCTTGCAAAAATAAAAGACAGGGAATCAGCAGAAGCAATAATAGCACACAAAAAGATTCTTGGAAGCTATCATCACTCTGTATATTATATCCAGGAATATATACGAAAGCCCGGACGAGACATCAGGGTTTTTGTTATAGGAGACAAAGTTGCCGGTGCTGTCTACAGGACTTCAAGGCATTGGATAACCCACATGGACAGGGGGGCAATAATCTCAAAATGTCCGGTAACAGATGATTTAAAAAATATTTCATTAAATGCTGCAAGAGCAGTAAACGGTGATTTTGTTGCAGTGGATATTGTTGAATCAGATTCAGGACTGCAGGTGCTTGAAGTTGAATATACTGTTGAGTTTTTTAAGTTCTATCCTTATCTTGATAAATCAATCACAAAAAAACTAATTCGATATGTGCAAAATAATTTTCCGGAGGAAAATTATAAATGAAAATAGGAATAATATGCTCCAGAGTAAGGCCTGAAGAAAAGCTTCTTTTTAATGAGATCAGAAAACAAGGTCATGAGCTTGTAAAAATTGATGATAGAAAACTTATGTTTGATTTAACTAAAAAACCGGATTTTAATGCAGATATCATAATAATCAGAAGCATAAGCCACTCAAGATTCTTATACATCTCAAAGATACTTAACAATAGAGGTATTAAGACAATAAACTCCTATGATGTGGGAAAAGTCTGCGGGGACAAGCTTTTGACTTCTTTAATCCTTGAAAAAAACAATATCAAGACACCAAGGGTAAGAGTAGCATTCAACCAGAGATCAGCACTAAAAGCTATTGAAGAGCTGAGGTATCCTGTTGTAATCAAGCCAAATGTGGGTTCATGGGGAAGATTGATGGCAAAGGTTGAAAACAGAAACCAGGCAGAATCAATATTAGAGCACAAAAAGACTTTAGGAGATTATTATCATTCTATATTTTATATCCAGGAGTATATTGATAAACCAGGGAGAGATATAAGGGCATTTGTTGTCGGCAGAAAAGTGATTGCAGCAATCTACAGAAAATCAGAGCACTGGATAACAAACACTGCAAGAGGAGGCTCAGCATCAAATTGTCCTGTAACTGATGAAATCAAGGACATATGCCTGAAATCTGCTGATGCAGTTGGAGGAGGAGTTCTTGCACTTGATCTTTTTGAGACTAAAGATAACGGCCTTATGGTAAATGAGATTAACCATACAATGGAATTCAGGAATTCAATAAAGACAACAGGCGTAAATATTCCGGGAAGGATTGTTGAGTATCTGGAAAATACTGCAAATAAAAAATCTTAGGATAAAATTTTTTTAACAAATTTTTTAAGACACAAACACAAATAAATTTCTTACAAGAGATTTATAAAAAATGAAAATAATAATTTTAAGCTTGAGAGATTTTTTGCAGAGCATGAGTTTTCTTCCAGATATCTTTTGTGCTGCTCAGATTGTGAAACCTTTTCAATACAGGAGTTATTAGATCTTGAAAAAAATTCTTTGGATGAGTTTAAAAAACTCAGATTAGGCATGTATTAAAAACATATAATGATGAACAAAATAATATAAATCGGATAAAATTCCTTATAAGAAATTTATAAAGGTGATAACTATGTCAAAAATAAAGGTTTCAATTGCAGGAGCTTCAGGATATGTGGGTGGAGAAGCATTAAGGATTTTACTCTCTCATCCGAAAGTTGAGGTTGTCCAGGCAACAAGTGAAAGAAATACCGGAAAATACGTGTATTTTGTTCATCCGAACCTCAGGAAAAAAACAAAACTTAAATTTTCAAGTGTGAATGATCTAGAAAAGGTTGATGTGCTGTTCTTAGCCCTGCCCCATGGTCTTTCTTCAAAAAAGATTGACTATTTTAAAAAAAAAGCAGACTATATAATTGACAAGGGATCTGATTTCAGGCTCAAAGATCCAAAAGATTACATCAAATATTATAAGCACAAGCATCCAAAACCTGAACTTTTAAAAGATTTTACATATGGAATTCCTGAACTCCATAGAGAAAAGATAAAAAAAGCAAAATATGTGGCTGCGGCTGGATGCAATGCAACAGCAACAATCCTTGGTCTTTATCCATTATATAAGAAGGATCTTGTTGAAAAGAACAGAACAGTTGTTGAAGTCAAGGCAGGAAGCAGCCAGGGCGGTGCAAAAGCAAGCATTGCAAGCCATCATCCTGAAAGAAGGGACTGCTTAAGATCATATGCTCCTACAGGACACAGGCACTGTGCAGAAGTGCTGCAGGAGCTTGATTTTGAAAAGGTCTATTTTTCTGCAACCTCTGTTAATCTTGTAAGAGGGATTCTTGCAACATCACACTGCTTTTTAAAAGATAATATTAAAAAGAAAGATATCTGGAAAACATATAGGGAAATTTATGGTGAAGAACCCTTCATAAGAATTGTAAAAGAAATGATCGGAATCTACAGGTATCCTGAACCAAAGATATTGCAGGGAACCAATTACTGCGATGTAGGTTTTGAATTAGACAGGCAAAGCAATAGGATCGTTGTAATTTCAGCATTGGACAATCTCATGAAAGGAGCAGCAGGCCAGGCAGTGCAGTGCATGAATCTCATGCTTGGATATGAAGAAACAACAGGACTGGAATTTCCGGGCTTGCATCCTGTATAAAAAATTTCAAAGAAATTTTTTATTAAGCTAGCAAAATATTTTTGCGGAGCAAAAATATAAATGAAAAAAACAAAAATTCTCATAATAAGCAAGTTTGCTGATGAGATAAAAAGAAAACTTCAAGAAAAAGATCTTTATGATGCAGAAGTTTATTACTTTAAAGATCAGTCTTCTGCTGAAAAAGAGATTGAAGATGCTGATGTGCTTTTCTGCCATGGTGTTTCAAAAGAATTTCTAAGAAAAGCAGATAATCTGAAGTGGATCCATACTCCCTGGGCAGGTGTTGATGATCTTGTTGATAAGATCCCAAAAGATGTTCTTTTCACAAGGACAATCGGAATTAATGATGTTGATATTGCCCGATACGTAGTTTCTTATATACTTTATTTTGCCCAGAAAATCGAAAAGATGCAAACCTTCCAGGAAAAAAAGATCTGGGCATTTGACATAGAAAAATACAATAACTTTGAGGAAAATACTGTCTCTGTATTCGGATTAGGCCGTATCGGGAAACAGATTGCAAGATCTCTTGACACATTAGGTTTCAGAGTCTATGGCTATAAAAAACATAAGACTGAAAATAATTATAATTTTATCAAGAAGATTTACTATAAAAAACAGGAATTATTGAAAATTTCTGATTATGCTGTCTTATCACTTCCCTTAACTGATGAGACTGAAAAATTTATTTCAAAAAAAGAGATTGAGATGATGAAAACAAGTTCTGTTCTGATAAACATAGGAAGAGGGGAATTGATTGATGAACAAGATTTGATTGCAGCTCTTAAATCTAACAAGATCAAGGCTGCGGTCCTTGATGTCTTTGAAAAAGAGCCGCTTCCTGAAAAAAATGAATTGTGGAATCTTGAGAATGTATATGTGACTCCACATATTGCTGGTCTTTTCAGATTTGCAGACAGGGTAAATTATTTTGTTGATAATCTTGAAAGATTCAGGAATACTGAAAAATTAAAAGGACTTGTTGATTTAGATGAAAAATATTGAATAAGAAAAAAGAATTAGTAAATGATAATAATAAACAATCAAAATCTTAATGGTGATAGAAAATGATGATAATTAAAATCGGCGGGGGTAAAGATATCAAAAATAATTTGGATAATATCCTTTCTGATATTGCAAATCTAAATGAAAAAGTGATAATCGTACATGGAGCAAATCATGAGATGAAGATAATTTCAGAAAAACTTGGAAAGCCTGAGAGAATTGTAAAAAGCCCATCTGGTTTTACCAGCAGATATACAGATAAAGAAACAATTGAGATATTTGAGATGGTTTATTCAGGTATTGCAAACAAGAGGATAGTCCAGAAACTGCAGAAACTGGGTGTTAATGCTTTAGGATTATCAGGGCTTGACGGCAGACTGCTTGTCGGAAAAAGAAAACCCTATGTCAAGATTGTAAAAGATGAAAAAATAAAACTTCTGAGGGAAAATTACACTGGAACAGTTGAAAAAATCAATTCAGAACTCCTTAATCTGCTTATAAAAAATGATTATGTTCCTGTAATAGCTCCGCCTGCAATAAGCTTTAAGGGAGAACCAATAAATGTTGACAATGACAGGATTGTTGGTGCATTATGCAAAGGAATAAAAACAGATACTATTATCAGCCTTTTTGAAGCACCCGGACTTCTAAAAGATCTAAATGATCCTGATTCATTGATTAATAAGATAGATAAGGATGAGCTTGAAAACTATATGAAATTTGCAAAAGGAAGAATGAAAAAAAAGATCCATCATGCACAGGATGCTTTTGAGAATGATCTTAGAAAAATCATCTTTTCTGACGGGAGAACAAAAAATCCTGTAACTGATGCGTTAGATGGGAGAGGAACAATAATTGAATGAAAAAAACAAATGTTTTCATAATTCACGGGACTGAAAGCAGTCCAGAAGAAAATTGGTTTCCCTGGTTAAAAAAAGAACTGGAAGTTTTGAATTATCAGGTTTTTGTTCCTGAATTTCCGACACCAAAAGACCAATCACTAAAAAACTGGATGGAAGTTTTTAAGAATTATAAACAATTTCTTAACAGGGATACGGTTTTTATCGGACACAGCTTAGGTCCCGGATTTATCCTGAACCTACTTGAAATAATAGATGTCCAAATCAAAGCCAGTTATTTTGTTTCAGGATTCACCGGGACATTAGGAAATGAACATTTTGATAATCTTAACAGATCATTTACAAATAAAAAATTTGACTGGAAAAAGATCAAAGCTAATTGCAAAAAGTTCTTTGTCATAAACTCAGATGATGATCCTTACGTTCCTATAAAAAAAGGAAGAGAACTTGCTGAAAAATTAGATACAGACCTGATCATTTTAAAAAATGCAGGACATATTAATGCTGATTCGGGGTTTAATAAATTTGTTTTTCTATTGGATAAAATCCAAAACGAGATTAAAAGAAAAGATATTTAACATTTCTTCAATTACTAGTTATTCAATAGAAAAATGGATATGAGTATAATTACAAGGATATTGTCATTAATGACAGTCTTTACACAATTCGTTATTCTTATCTATTTATCGTTGAAATTATATGATAAATTTTCTAAAATAGATCAATTAAAACAATTAAGAAAATATGTAAAGGAAAATTCACTTTTTCTTTCATTGATAATAACCTTAACTGCAACATCCGGCAGTCTATTCTTTTCTGAGATATTGCATTATGATCCATGTAAGTTATGCTGGTTTCAGAGAATCTTTATGTATCCTCAAGTCTTTATGTTTTTAATTGCACTCATAATAAAAGATAAAAGAGTCTTTAGATATGCTCTTCCTTTGAGCCTGATCGGTGTATTAATCTCAGCTTATCATTATACCACCACTACAATAATAGGCGCATCTTCAGACTTTTGTCCGGCAACCGGAGCATCCTGTCTTATTGAATATGTCAAGGATTTTTCCTACATAACAATTCCTCTGATGGCTCTTACTGCATTTTCCTCTATCGTCATATTAAGCTATATATCTTCTTCAAATAAATTTCAATAAAAAATATTTGGGATCTTGAATCCTTATTGGCTTCTCTGTGATTTTGTTTTAATTTTTTTCTGGACAATTCTGGAAAGCGCCATAAAATCATAAAAATTTTAAACTGGAAAATATTTATTGAGGTTCATATGAGAAAATTTTTCGCAGTCGTTTCAATGTTTATTCTCTTAGTTAACCTATGCAGTGCAGCAACCATACACGGAACAATTTATGATTTTTCATTAAATAAAGCAGAAAATGCAATTGTCAAAGTAAATTCATCTCCAAAACAAAAATATCTTTCAGATGACGGAAAATATTCCTTTAATCTGGAGCCAGGGGATTACCTTATAACTGCAACATACAAAACAGATAATACATTGATGACTGCTCAAGAAAATGTAACTATTAGATCAGATGGAGAATATATTCTTGATATTTTTCTTTTTCCTGATCTTTCTGAAGAAAATGAATTAATCAAAGATGTTGGATTTGATATTGACACCCCGTATAATAATGAAATTAATATTTTTGTCATAATATTTTTAGTAATCATTTTAATGCTTGCAACTGTTGCTTTTACTGTTTTTATATTGAAAAGTTCTCAAAAAAAAGAAATTGATATTGAAGATAATCTTTTAGATAATAATTTAAAGGAAATTATAGGACTTTTAAAAAAAAATCAGAGAAGAATGACCCAAAAAGAAATAAGGAAAGAAATAAATTATTCTGAAGCAAAAGTAAGTCTGATGATTACTGAACTAGAATCTATTGGTTATGTAAAAAAAATAAAAAAAGGAAGGGGAAATATAATTATACTTACAAAAAAATAATAATTTCGAAAAATTTTTATTCTAAGCCAGATATTCTTTTTTTATGAAACACTACACAAAAGAGCAGTTGATTCATTATCTTAATACTCTGTCAAAAAAAATAAGAAAAACTCCGACAACAAAGCAAATGGATAAACATAAAAAATATCCGTGCTCCTCAACTTACAGAAAAAGATTCGGATCATGGAATTCTGCACTTAAAAAAGCAGGGTTTAAACCAAACAAAATCAAAAGATACAGTAAAAAAGAATTGATTGATTCATTAAAACAGCTTCATAAAGATCTCGGGAAAATTCCGAAAACAACAGACCTTAAAAACAGAAAATGGATAGCTTCATATTCTACATATAGAAAATATTTCAGAACCTGGAAAAATGCATTAAAAAAAGCAGGTATCAAAAAAAAAGATTTCAGTTATTTACAAAGATACATTGACCCATGACTATTTATTTAAATTAGAATGGGTTTCTTAATATTATGGCTAAAGGATTTAATCTGAAAATTAATAAGAAGTATCTTATTGTTCTTGGTATCGCCCTCTTATTCCTTTTGATCTTCAAACAAGTTTTTTTCATTGTGGTTTTATCCATTCTGAGCTTTATCATAAGCTATATCATAAATAATCTCAGGATTAAAACAATCGGTCTTGAACTTGTTACTCTTTCAGCTGTACTTACAGGAAAAGTCTATGGATCCTTCTTAGGTATGGTTGTAGGCCTGATTCTTATGGTTTTTCACCTTTTCATGTCCGGATACATGGGCCTTTATATTCTATGGGTCCTTCCCAGTTACGGCCTTATTGGTATTCTTGCAGGCATATTTTCCCATGTCAACATCATCAGCCTGGGTATAAGCCTCACCATCCTGCTTAATGTTATTTATCTATCTTTTACATTTATCATGACTCCGGGAAGAGTCCCAAAGCTTTTGCCGTATTCAATCACAAACATCATCATAAATATCATATTTTTTACAAGCATAGGAAATATTCTTGTAAGCCTGATGAAGTAAGTTTAAAATCCTGAAAGTTTTGTTTGGTGTGTTCCTTTTAATACATCATCAAACTTTTTATTAAAAAAAACCAGGATAGAATTTGCAATCGGTTTTACCTGTTTTTCAATATAATGATCATAATCTATGCTGCTTTTGATATCCTGGGCCGGCTCAGGTCCGTTTAAAGTCAATACATAAGAAATAATGTTTGAGGTCAATTCCTCTAATTTTCTTGCAGCCTTTACATGTGGAGGAGTTGTTTTAACATATTCATCAAGATCTTTTCTGATTGCTTTCTTATATACCAGCTGGGAATCAAATTCACCATCCTTAAGTTTATCAACAAACTCAATTATATAATCAGTAATTTTTTCATTATGAAACACTTTTTTTAAAAGCTCTAGCTGGAAGTTTTTTGCAAGATCAGTCCAGTCCCTTCTTACAAATTCAAGACCTGTAAAATCAATTTCTTCTTTACCGTCCTTATTTAGTAGTCCTGCATATCTTTTTTTTGCTCCTGACTCACTTCCTCGGATTTTCGGCATTAAAAATTTTATATAAGTCTTTTCAAATTGCAACTCAAGAAAAGAATCCCTGGAAAAATTTTTCTGGGAGTACTCTTTCCAGTAAGAAGTTATTTCTTTTGCAATCTTTTCTCCGATATCTTCAGCCTGTTTTTCATTGTCTGCTTTTGTTTCAACAAAAATCGAATCAGTATCCCCGTAAATAACATTTATTCCTTTTTCTTCTGTAATATCTGCAGTTTTTTTGACAATATATCTTCCAAAACTGGTTATTGCATTTGCCACATCAAGATTATAAAACCTGCACATAGGATTTGCAAGAACTCCAAAAAAACTGTTCATTGTTATCTTTATAGCGTAGCTTTCTTCTTTATTATCGTCTTTTTTTGCCTTATCCCTCTTTTCCCAGAGCCTTTGGATCAGGTCAGGAAGAATACCCTGTTTTTTTTTGAATTTTGCATTATTGGGAGCAACTATATAATTTCCATTTCCTTTTTTAACATAAGACAAAGGATCTATATTAAATGTCCTTATTATGCTCGGATACAGGCTTTTAAAATCAAGCACATCTATGTAATCATAGATTCCCGGAATTGAGTCCATCACATAACCTCCTTTTATTCGTTCAGTTCTTTGGGAGAATCTTCTTGTTGGACATATAAATCCCCTTTGTTTGGTCTCCCTGATATAGAGATTGTCAAGGGATGCAATTGAAGAATTAACCCTGTCAAGCTCCATTCCAGTTATTATTGACCTCTGTATTGTAAGGTTGATGAGTTTCATTTTATTAATAATATTCATGACAAGCTTTGCATCGATTAAATTATAATCTATTAGCTCTTGTGTTGAATCTTTATACATCTCCCTGATTTTTTTTCCTTTGTCTATTCCTTTAAAATCGAAATGTTTTGTTTTGCCAAGAAATTGTTCTGCAGCAGTCTTTAACTTATAATCTTCAGTTTTAATAAAAGACATCTTCAGAAGCTTTATTCCGTCAAGAACCATCCTCCCTGTAATTTTTGCAATTGAGTCCCTGAAAAAAGAATTAAATGTCCTTATCCTGCACCTATCATCTGATCTTCCTATCTTAAAATCAATGTTGTGCTTTTTGCATCTGTCCATGAGAACTTTAAGATCAAAATCAACAACATTCCAACCTGTTATGATGTCAGGATCAATTTCCCTCATTTTTATTATAAAAAATTTAAGCATTGATTTTTCATCATCAAAAATTTTTGCTTTATTAAGTTTCTTATCTGAAGTTATCAAAACTTTCTTATATTCATCTGTGTAAAATGCAATAGAAAAAATTTCACCTGAATCAATGTCTGTCTCAATATCAATTGAAACAGTTTTTAGTTTTGGTTCATAAGAAACTGGTTTTAACTCCGGGTTCTCATATACCCTGTCAACATATTCTCCTTTTTTAAATTCACCTTCAATATCTAATGTTCCCTTGATATTGTTGTCAATTAAAAATCTCTGCACAAATCGAATATCTGATTCATAATGATCAACTTTCAGATCTTCAAATTCTTTTCTTAATTTAGGAACTTCTCTTGGGTTGTCAAGAATTATTTTTGTTGCTTTTTGTTTTTTAAATGTCTTGTAATTTGTTTTTTGTTTTTCAAAAATAATATCTCCTGAATATTTTTCTAGTTTTTTTCCATCCCTAGACTTAATAAAAAAATAGGGTCTAAAATAATTTATTAAAAGAAACGATTCTCCGTTCTCAAGCCTTCCATATAGATAGATATATGCTTTATTATCTTTTATCCTGTAAGTGGGGCTTACAATAAAACCTTTCATAAGACATAAAGAAAGAAAATAAATTTAAAAATATGATGATAAATTTTAGCCTGAATAATTGAAAAAACCTCAATTCAGGATAAAAGTTATGAAAGAATGCTTATTTTTTTTTTGAGCGGGATTTTTTCTTTTTAGAACCTTTTTTTTTTGCCTTTGGTTTTTTCTTTTTAGCTGCACCGACTGTGATAGTATAGTTTCCTGTTTTACCGCCTGCATAGGCAAGTCTTGATTTTCTTATCTCTTCTAGTTTTTTTTTCTGTTCTTTTTTGGTCTTTATATCAGTTATTTTTTGTCCTTTCCTGTATGCTATTTTATCCACCTCTTTTTAAAATTTTTAGATTATCAATTAATTTATATGATAGTATATAAATGTTTGTTTTTATTTTACACAAATAAAAACCACATAGAAGGTCGGTAAATTCCAAATTAAAATTTTAGGATAAAAAATTTTATCCTAAAATTTTAAAAACAAAACAGATTTCTTTTCCAACATGGATTTAAAAAAAATTTTATTAAAAAAAGATTTTGAGGACATACTTGGACAAACAGAAGTTAAAAACCAGTTGAAATCAGCTTTAATTATGGAAAGACACATCATTCTTGTAGGACCTCCTGGCTGCGGAAAAACAACCCTTGTAAAAAACCTTGCAAAACTTCTTCCTGAGATAACTGTAAATGACTGCCCTTATCACTGCAATCCAGATGATCCTGCTTGTCCTGAGTGCAGGAACAACAAAAATAATAAAACAAAAAAGATCCAAGGAGAGCAAAGGTTCATCCGTATACAGGGATCCCCTGATTTAACATCTGAGGATCTGCTTGGAGATATTGACCCTATCAAAGCCATGAAATTCGGACCTATGGATCCAAGATCATTTACCCCGGGAAAGATTTTTAAAGCTAACAACAAGATCCTTTTTTTTGATGAGATTAACAGGTGCAATGAAAAACTACAAAACTCCCTATTGCAGGCTCTTGAAGAAAAACAAACAACAATCTCTTCTTATGATGTTTACCTTAAAACAAACTTTATCTTTATAGGGACCATGAATCCTGATGATGTGTCAACTGAACCATTATCTGATGTGTTCATTGATAGATTTGATCTTATATACATGGGGTATCCTGAAAAACTAAATCTTGAGACAAAAATAGTTGAACAAAAAGGAAAAAAAATTATTGATTTTCCAAAGGACTTTTTGTTTCTTACAATCAAATTCATCCATGATCTCAGAGAAAACAAAGATCTGGAAAAACTTCCAAGTGTACGCGCATCAATAGGCCTATATGAAAGAGCACAGGCAAATGCTTTTCTTGATAAAAGAAAAAATGTAAAATTTGAAGATATTGAAAAAGCAATCTTTTCAGTTCTTTCCCACAGGATAAGATTAAAACCATCTGTAAAATATCTGCAGAGCCCTGAAGATATCCTTCAAAAAGAACTTAAAAGATTTAAGGTTGAAAACAAAATTAAAAAAGAAAAAAAGAGTGATGTTCCCTAACTCATCAGGAAAAAAAAGTAAGAATGTACGGGAAAAAAAACAGGTAATTGATAAAAAAAGGATAACTACTGGTGATAAGTTTCTTTATTCTGCTCTTGGAAGCAATGAGAAAAAAAACGGAAAAATTGTTTCTGAGGGAATCAACCATAATGTGAATTTTAATCCTGATATGATGTTTGAGAATCTTGTAGACAATTACAGGCTTGCAAAACAGCTCTATGGAGAAACACTGATAAGAAAAGTGACTGGTTATGATGAAGGATTTCTTGAAAAGAATCTTGTTCTTCCTGAATTCAGGAGAAAATTAAAAAAGGAATTAAAAGATAAGATAAATGATTTAAAAAAACAGGAGCTTATTGATAATCAGGGCAACATAACTGATAAAGGGTATGAACTCAGCTCAATTATTATGTATACTGAAGAACTTGACAACCTTAAAGCCAAAGGATTTGGCGAAAAAGAGCATAAAAAAATTTCTGTACATGGAGAAAAAGCACAGGTAAGAAATTTTAAATCAGGAGACCCTTACAAGAATATTGATCTCAGAAAGACAATAAGGCTTGCTGTCAGAAGAAGACACAAAAGAATAAATAAAAAGGATTTAAAAACAAGTTTAAAAAAATCAAAAGGAAGAATAAACATTGTTTATGCAATCGACAGTTCCGCAAGTATGAATGGGAAAAAAATCGAGATGGCAAAAAAAGCAGGTATTGCTCTTTCATACATCGCAGTAAATAATAAAGACAGGATCGGTCTTGTAATCTTTAGGACTGAAACAATAGAAAAAATACCCCCCACTGATGATTTTGAATATATTATTCAGAAAATCGGAAGGATTCGTGCAAGAAAGGAAACTAATTTAACAAATGCAGTTAAGGATTCCATTGATATTTTTCCTGAAACTAATTCAACTAAACATCTGGTGTTAATAACTGATGCTATGCCTACTATTGGAAAAGATCCTGAAAAAGAAACTATTGAAGCAGTATTAGCTGCAAAAAATCATAAGATTACTATTTCTCTTGTCGGCATTGGTCTGAATAAAAAAGGGACTGAGCTGGCAAAAAAAATAACTGAGATCGGAAAAGGAAGGTTGTTTTTAGTAAAGGATATTGAAAATCTTGACGCTATTGTCCTTAAAGACTATTATGGTCTTTCAGTTTGAACAATTTCTCCTGTAAATCTCTATGATAATATTTTTCTCACATGTTCCGCTGAATACTGATTCGAATGTCTCAAAACTTGTTAACATACTCATTTTCATTCTCCCTCCAGAGCTACCGCTAATTTTTTTATACATTTTACTCTTAGTAAAAAAAAATCGTGTGTTATTATATAGTATGTCTGAAAAAATATAT
This sequence comes from Candidatus Woesearchaeota archaeon, assembly GCA_014729915.1. GTDB lineage: Archaea > Nanobdellota > Nanobdellia > Woesearchaeales > GW2011-AR15 > WJJD01. The sequence goes on from WJJD01000173.1 coordinate 13,123, forward strand.
AAACTTCTGTTGTAAAAAAATTACAACACCAAAGAAAATATTTATATATTATTATATTCTCCCTTTAAGATAATATGAGAGAATCAGCCCTGAAAAGATTCGGATTGTCTGATAAAGAAACTAAAGTTTATTTGTCCTGTCTTGAACTTAGTTCTGCATCAGTAACTGAAATTTCACAAAAATCTGGAGTCTACAGGACATTATGCTATGAAGTTCTTGATAGTCTTATGCACCAGGGACTTGTCAGTTATACGATTAAACAGAATAAAAAATATTATCAGGCTGCTTCGCCTGAAAAACTGGTTTCAATTCTCAAGGAGAAAGAGGAGGTTATCAAATCAGTTCTTCCTGAATTAAAAAAACTTCATGAATATAACAAAGAACCTGTAAATGTTGAAATATTCAAAGATAAAGAAGGGATTAAGACAATTTTAATGGACAGTTTAAAGACAAAATCAGAAATAAAAATCTGGGAGTTAAATAAAATTTTTAAAAAAAAGCTTCCGATCTATTCACAGCAGTATAAAAATGAGATCAAAAAAAATAAGATTAGATCAAAAATTTTTGCAACTGAAGAGAAAAATCTGTTTAATCTTCCAAACAATCTAAAAAAAATAATCCCGAAGAATTATTCAACTCCTGTCACAACATTTACATATGATTCAAAAGTTGCAATGATAATTTTTGAGCCATCTCTTATCGGAATTTTAATTAACAGTTCAGACATATCAGATCATTTCAAGGAAAGATTCAACCTTATCTGGGACCAGAATATTCTTGTGTATAACGGTAAAGAAGAGGTCAAGGAAGCTATTTGGGCGCAGGTCAAATCCAAGACAACTTTAAAGATTTTTGGTGCGAAAGCAAGATTCTCACAGATCTATCCTGAGTTTTCAAAAAAATACATCAGATATATTGATAATAATTCAATAAAAACAAAAATCCTATATCCCAAAGGAAGAAAAGTAAGAGTCTCAAAAAACACTCAAGCAAGATTTGTCTCAAAAAAAATTCAGCATCCGGTCTCGATCACACTTTATGATAACAAGGTGCATCTTCTAATATGGGAGCCTGAACCCCAGTCCATACTGATAAAAAACCTGCATTTTCATAATCTTTATGAGAATTACTTTGATATGCTGTGGAAAGATGCAGAAAAAAATCAACTGAGTTAAGCAGAATACTTAAATTTCAAAATTTCCCTTTTTTTACTACTTTTTGGTGTAATTTCTGTAAACATTTATAAATAAGATGAAGCTATCAACCTTCAAAATTAGCGGAAGCTATAGGAAAATGGCAGAAAAATATACTTTTGAATACGCATATCGTAATCCTCCCAATTGCAGGATAGAACATCTCATAAGACAATCTCTCCACACTCTATTACTTAACTTTAGGGGTAGATAAATTAATTTGAAGTTAATTTTTCGTATTCGTCAAAGACTTTCTTAATTTTTTTAGCAGAGCCAAGATATTTAACTACTTTCTGTTGTTGTTTTTGTTGGTCAGGTAAATAAATGTCCTTTA
>WJJD01000174.1 GCA_014729915.1 Candidatus Woesearchaeota archaeon
TTGATAATATTTATGATCACTGTTGAAAAAAATGAAGTTATACAGATGCATGTTATAACAAAGGTCTGATAATCTCCAAGATCAATAGTTTCGCCTGTTATATTAAACATCGAGCTCATTCCTCCTGAAGAACTTAGAGAACTTACATCAATATCTCCCATTATTGTCTGCATTATCACGATAAGTTCTGTGGAAAGACCGAACAGAAACGGAGCAGCAATCACTGTTGCAAAAAGGATAAATATAACATAAGTTGTAACATTTGCCGCCATCTCTTTTCTTATTATCCTTGTCTCTTCAATGTTTCTTGCAATCCGGTTTAAAAGCTCGCCAACTTCTCCTCCGGAATTCATGCCTTCAAGAAGAAGATTTACAGATCTTTTAAGAATATCTGAATCATACTTTTCTGTAAAGGAAATTAATGCATCATCTAATTTTTCACCAACAAGAGTCGCTTTTGCAACATCTTCGATTTCTTTTGCAAGAACTCCAAACCTGGGTCTTACTGCAAACCATAATGCGCGATCAATAGGCATACCCGCGCTTATGTTTGCTGAAGTCAAATGAAGAAAATCTGGAAGAACCTCTTCTATTTTTTTTGTCCTGTTATAAATTTGCAGATCGATTATGAAAAAAAACAATAATAATGATATCAAAAATATAAGTATCAAACCTAATGTCCAAATTACAGCAAAAACTATCAGATAATACGCCCAGGAAGGTTTTATCTGCCACAGTTTATAAATTATAAAAACAAATATAACAAACGTTATTGTCATTGCAAATTTTAAAAAAAGCCTTGTTAGTTTGGAATATTTTATTTCAATACCTGCTTTTCCGATATAAGAAACAAGCCTTTTTTTTCTCCTGTAAGCAGAAATTTTCGGTTTTTTGTCTTTCTTTTTTTTCTTTCTGGGATTTTTATGTGATGGAGTTTTTGGTTTTTGTTTTTTTTTTATTTTTATATCAATAAAAATTAAAAATATAAACCAAAACACACCCAGGATTACAAAAAATAAGAGTATCCAGATAAATAAATATAAAAGAAGATAAACCAATGGAAAATTTAAAATGCGCTGATTTTTTATTAAAAAAAAAACTGAGAATAAAATGTTTACAATAAATGAAAAAATCATTAAAGTTTTTGTTATTTTTTTCCTGCTTGTCTTAATACCTGCTTTTTTAAGATATTTTTCTATACCCGGAATTAAAAGCTTAAGTTTTTTTCTTAACTTTTTTGTTTCAATTTTTTTAAACTTCATCCTAAAAATCAATCGCCGGTCTTGAAGAATTTATTATTGCAACAAACATAAATTGCATAAATGCTAATAATCCTGCTATTACCATAAGTATGGGAAGGCTTAATGTGAGTCCTAAAAAAACTGTCATAATGGTAAGAAGAGTGATTCCTAAACTAGGTACTACAACAGCAATCAACATGTAAAACATCGCAAGAGGATTCAGTTTTCTTCCGTATTCAGAGATTTCTATCTGCTGCTCTTTTACCAGTGTTGATATCACATTCCTTAATGGTTTTACAACATCTGATCCTGTACTTATTGAGTTTGACATCTGCCAAAGAATTCTTCTTAAACTTTCAGAAGGCACCTGGTCTACAGCTTCATTAATAGCCTCTTCAAGTGTTGTTCCGAACCTTACTTTTTCAACTATTTCCTGAAAATATGCTCCCACAACCTGAAAATTTTTACTTACGTTTTTTATTGCATTATACAACGGAACTCCTGATTCAAGCTCTACTATTAAAAATCTTCCTGCAAAAATTATCTCCCTGTTGATCATTCTTTTTACTTTGTTTATTTTTACTGTAGGTATCTGGAAAAAATAAACAAACAGTATAAAAAATAAGACAGGAAATGAAATCAGTAGTATCAATAAAATTGTATCAATGGAAACAAAACTGGAAAGAAACATAAAAATAATTAGAAGTATGCCAAGAGTCATAATGAATGCTGTGCTTAATGTTCTTTTGATAAACTCATCGGGTGTATAAAGCATATTGGCTTTTTTTAAGTTTAAGCCTAATTCAGGAAAATGTTTAGAGAATTGTTTTATAATGTTTATTTATATCACCTAAAATTTGAATTTTTTATTTTTTTTTACAAAAGTCATAAGGTTTTTTTTGTTTGTATAATATTCAGCCATGACTCTTCCGACACTATCAACTTTGTCAATGTTTTGTTTCAGAAGATAATTAAGTATCATCTCCTTTTCCTTAAGATCTTTATTTATTTCACTTTTAGATAATCCTGTAAATAATGTAAGTTTTTCCATTAATGATTTTGACTTGTTTTTTTGGACTAAAACATCCTTTTTTGGTTCATACTGCAAAAGCACATTTGCAGTTGCATCATCAAGAATTTCTGCTACCTGAAATGTTCTTCTCTGTCCTGTTCTTCTGTTTCTGAACTGGATTATAATCAATGATATTGCAGGAAGCATTGATTTTGGTACATCTATAGGGGGGTTTGTGAGTCGTCTTACAGTCTCCTCTGCTGTGTTTGCATGAAATGTTGCATAGCACGAATGTCCTGTGTGAATTGATTCAAATAATGTTTCAGCTTCTCTTTTTCTTCTAACTTCCCCAACTAAAATTCTGTCAGGCCTCATCCTCAATGAATTTACAAGAAGGTCCTCCATAGTAATTTCCCCTTTGCCTTCTGCATTTGCTATTCTTGTTGATAATGGGACCCAGTGTAAAAACTTTGGAAGTCTTACCTCTCTTGTATCTTCAATTGAAATTATCCTTTGGTTGGGAGGAAAAAAAGTAGCAAGAACATTTAGGGTTGAGGTTTTTCCTGAAGCTGTTCCTCCCGCAATAATAGCACTTAATTCAAACTGCATTGAAAGCCAGATTAATGCTGCTGCAGAAGTTGATATTGTCTTAAATCTTAAAAAATGGGTTATTGTAAACGGATCCCTTGAAAATTTTCTGAAGGTTATTGTATTTCCTTTTGTTGAAACAGGCATAATGGTTGCATTAACCCTGTCCCCTAATCCAATGTGAGCATCTAACAACGGTTCAAGGACATTAATCTGCCTTCCAACCTGTCTTCCTATCATTGTTGCATAATGCCTGGTCTGATCTTCTGTCGCTACATTCATGTTGGTTTTTAACCACCCGTGCTTTTTATGATATATCCATATTGGTTCCTTTGCGGAATTTATTACAATCTCTTCAATAAGATTGTCATTCATCATTATCTCAATATTTCCAAGACCCAGGCTTTTTTGTATTAAATAAGTTATTAGAAAGTCTTTTGTCTTTTCCTCTGTATCAGGAAAATATTTATTAACCAGAACATGGATAGTTTTTTTAAACTTCTCTTCAATTACCCTGGATTTTTTCTGATCTTTGATTTCAACTATTCCTAAATTTACCTGTTTTATCAGCTGCTGTCTTATCTTTTCTAAAATAAGTTCTGTGGTTTTACTTATCTGCGATATTGAAACTTGATAAACAGGAACAAATTCTTTTTTTTTATTAAGTATAGAAATCTCTATCGGAATATTTTTGGATTTGAAATTATATTTATCAATGACTGATACATCTGTCTTTTTAGTTTTAGAACTAAGTTTTTTTTTTCCCTCTTTTTTTTTCTTAGCCATTATCCTTTAATTAGCTTTAAAAGATTTTTTAATTTCTGTTTAAATTTTTTACTTTTTTTATCAATTTTTTTAAGTTCTTTGTCAAGATTTTTTATGTGCTTATCTACATCTGATGATTTTGAAGATATATTAAACGCCTTTGCTTTTTTTATCAGCTTATCAAACTCTTTTTTTAAGTCCTGTTTATCCTTTTCTGTTTTTTTTAGAAATTTATCTATTTCTGTTTTTTTATCAAAAAATCTTCTAAATTTGGTTGTTACAAGTTCTCCTTCACGAACCTGTGCTTTTATTGCTGAGGTTTTATCTTTAACCTTATCTAGAATCTCTTCCTGTCTTTTCATAATTTCTTTTTCGTGTTTTTTTGCTTTTTCAAGAAGAGGCTGAAGTTTATTTTTTTTATTTTCAATGTCTTTGTCAATATTATCAACCTTTTCTTTTAGTTTAGATATTTGTGTTTCTCCAAGTCTGATCTCCTGTTTTTCATTATCTATTCTTTCCTGAGTTGTATTTACCAAGTCGAATAGTGCTTTTAATTTTTCTTTTAACCGGGATTCTTTATCTTCAAGAGAATGCATCCGTTGTTCTTTTATCTCAAATTCCCTTTTTTCAATATCAAGCTTCTCTAACAGTTCTTTATATCTTTTTTCTTCTGCTTTTATCTGGGAATGCGCACTGTCCAGGATTTCCTGGTATTCTTTTTGTTGTTTTAATATGTCTTTTTCCAGATTTTTTTGCAAATCCTCATATTTTTCAAGTTCTTTAACTTCATCCTTTACTTGTATTATCTCTTTTCCGATCTCTTTTTTTAAACTGTCAAATTCTCTTTTTATTTTATTAAGACCAAGACCCTCTTTATCTAATTGTGCAATATAAGAATCAACTTTTCTTATAAATGCATCCTTTTGATTATGATATTCTTTTTTTTTTACTTTTATTTCTTTTGAACTTAATTTCCTTACTGAAAGAATTGTTTTTGAGAACTTATAATCAACACTAATAATTTTTTCTTCTTCGAGAAAATCTGCCCATTCTTGTACAACAACTTCACTTACAGCAAGTTTTTTTGCTGCATCAGAGATAGAAATCTTATTATTTTCTTTGATAAGTTCTACAAGTTTATCTACTCCTGTTTTTATTTTCCCCATATATACCTTTAAAAACCATGAAGATATAAAAACGTTTCTGTAAGAAAATTTGTGATTATCTTTGTATTCATAATTTATTCATTATTTTATATCAAATGCTCTTACCAAAGTATTTACAAAATATGGTGAATTAATCCAGATGCCTATATCATAAGATGGATGAACTGCTGAATCATCTGTTACCATAAAAAGCATTTCTTTGTTGTCAACTATTAAAAATCTGCCTTCATTTTTATTCTTAATATTAAGATTACCAATAGATTCAAGCTTATCAATAATTTTTTGATTTTTGTCAGATACTGGTCCTGATATATTTATTCTTACTCCTTTTTTTTTTGCCTTTTTTAAGAATCTACTCAGATTTTTTGTCTTTCTTTTTAATCCTTTTTCTGAACTCATTATATGAATCTCTTTTTCTGCTTTTTTTATCAGCATTTTCATATGTTCATACACATTTTCCCTCCCTTTTATGCTTCCCGCAAGTTCTGTCGGATCAATCATATTGATTCCCTGGTCATATAATTCAGTCAATTCTTCCATTACTTTTGATTTGTTTAGCTCTTCTAGTTGTTTTTCTTTTTGATTTGCTTCTTTTTTAATATCTTTTTTTACACGTTCAATTACCTCATTTGGAGACACAGCTATATATTTTATTGGTTTTCCTAATTTCATTATGACAAATCCCTTTTTTTCAAGAGATTCTAGGACATCATAGCTTCTGGATCTTGGAACATCCGCTATATCTGAAAGTTCTCCTGCTGTTGATACTCCTCTAGAAAGCAACGCCGCCCATAATTTACTTTCATATGTATTTAATCCGAACTCTTTTATTTTTGATAAAAAATTTTTTTCAACAATCATAGTATCTGCACCTGTTTTGATTCTGATTTATGTCCTTCTTTTTTAATTTTTTTATTTTGTAACTACTAAAAAAAGGTAACTTATATATAAATATTTTGTTTAATTTAGTTTTCATAGAAAAAATTCTATACTATACCCCTTGGTTTCCAGTAGAACTATGTTTTTTGTGTTTGTATGTGTCTCTTTTATTTACAATATTGAAAAAAATATTATAATTATATTTATTTAATTGATAGTTCCATAGGAAACAGAGGGGTGTGTAGTTCAGATACTTTATAATATAAATCTTTATAAACCTTTATTTCATTTGGAAAATGTATGTCTGGTAAGGGGTTGAATAATTTTTTTAAGGAGTATCTTAATGAAAAATCCATTTTTCTAAACAAAAGAGTTCTTCAGGCATCTTATAACCCGGAAAATGTTCTTCACCGAGAAAAAGAGGTCAATCTGATTGCGAACATATTAGCACCTATACTAAAAAAAGAAAAGCCGTCAAATGTCTTTATCTATGGTAAAACAGGAACAGGAAAAACATTAACTATGAAATACATTTCAGATCATATAAATGATGTTGCAGATGAAAAAAAAATACAGGTAAAAATAATATATCTTAACTGCAAGTTAAAGCGGGTTGCTGATACAGAATACAGGTTGATTGCTCAATTAGTCAGGGAATTTGGAAAAGATATTCCTCCGACAGGACTTCCAACTGACGAAGTATACAATATATTCTTTAAAACAATCGAGGATTCTGAAGTGATCCTCCTCTTAATACTGGACGAAATTGATCAGTTAGTAAATAAAGCAGGAGATGAGATTATTTATAATCTGACCAGGATAAATACAGAACTTGATAAATCCCAGATTTCTTTGGTGGGGATAAGCAACAGCCTGGTTTTTACTGATAATCTTGATCCAAGAGTAAGATCTTCATTGAGCGAGGAGGAAGTTCTTTTTCCGCCATATAATGCTCTACAGATACAGGACATTTTAAAAAAAAGAGCTTCAATAGCATTTAATTCAGGAGTAATTGGGCCAGGGGTCATAGAAAAATGTGCAGCATACGCAGCCAGAGAACATGGTGATGCAAGACGGGCAATAGAACTCTTGAGAGTTGCAGGAGAGCTAACTGAAAGGAAGAAAAAAAAGAAGATAAGATTACAGGAGCTTGATAGGGCACAAGAAAAAATTGAAAAAGACAGAGTTATTGATACTATTCAAACCCAGCCGAAACAATCACAAACAGCGTTGTATTGCATTACTTCTCTGATAAATGAAATGAAAAATAAAACTTATACAGGAGAGATTTATGAAAAGTATAAGACATTGTGCATTAACCTTAATTTACGACCTCTTACCCAGAGAAGGATTTCAGATATTATAGCAGAACTTGATATGCTTGGTATTGTTAACACTAACGTTGTTTCCAGGGGGAGATATGGAAGAACAAAAGAAATAACCATCGGATACCCTTTATCCATGACAACAAAGATACGTAAAATACTCGAATCAGAACTTGGATTGAGTTAATTAATATGAACAAATCTGAATTAATTAAAAAATGTATAGATAATGGAATTTTAATAAGCCCTTCTTTACTAGATAATCTTAAAACAGATAACATAAATAAACTCTTTTTAACCGGAAAATTTCCTGAAAATCTTCCATTAGTTATCAATGAGGATTCATTATTACAGCCAGATAAAAAAAAAATTGCTGCCAATAACCAGCTTTCAGTTAACGATTCTTATGAAATTATTTCTAATTATAAAGAAAAAACGAGCAGACACACAGTAAAAGAATTTATTTATTTTTACAGGAGAAGGTACAAAGCAGTTTTAAAACTTCTTAAAAATCACAGTGAAATACAGAACCTGACTTCAATCTATAGAATAAAAAAAATGAATAGTAATGAGAGAGTGACACTTGTAGGGATGATAATTAAAAAGTCTCTTTCAAAAAATAACAATTTTTTTCTAGAAGTTGAGGATCAGACCGCAGATATAAAAGTTATTGTAAGCAACAGAAACAAGGATGCTTTTTCACTTACAGAAGATTTGTCATTGGATGAGGTGGTCGGATTCTGTGGAAACTTAAGTGAAGATAAAAAAGTAATTTTTTGTGATAAAATTGTTCTTCCTGATATACCTATTAATAATGAATTAAAAAAAGCAACAAAAGAAGAGTATGCTCTGTTTCTTGGTGATATTCACATCGGTTCAAAAGCATTTATGAAAAAAGAATTTTTAACTTTCCTAAAATGGATTAACGGAAAAATTGGATCTTTTGAACAAAAGAAAATGTCAGAAAAGATAAAATATCTCTTTTTGGTAGGTGATCTTGTTGACGGAATTGGAATTTATCCTGGTCAGGACGAGGATCTATATGAGACGGATATTCTCAAGCAGTACGAAGAACTTGCAGCGTATCTAAAAAAGATTCCTGAAAATATCAATGTTTTTGTTTGTGCAGGAAATCATGATGCTGTAAGATTGCCTGAACCACAGCCGATTCTGGATAAGGATCTTGCGGCTCCTATATATGATCTTAGTAATGTAACAGTTGTTTCAAATCCAGCATGGATTACGATTGCAAAGGAGTCCGGCTTTCCCGGGATAAAGGTTCTTCTTTATCATGGATTTTCTTTTCCCTATTTTGCTGATACTATTGAAAATATAAGATTAAATGGAGGTCTTGAAAGGACGGATTTGATAATGCAGTACCTTCTTCAGAGAAGACATCTTGCTCCAACACACGGTTCAACCCAATATATACCTAGTTATAAACAAGATCCTTTGTTGATTAATACTGTTCCGGATATCTTTGCTACAGGTCATGTCCACAGGGCAACAATCAAAAATTACAAAGGAATAACTTTGTTGAATTGTTCCTGCTGGATGACACAAACAGAATATCAGGAAAAAGTTGGGTTAAAACCACAGCCTGCTAGAGTTATTCTTACCAACCTTCAGACAAGACAGTCCAAAATGATTAAATTTACCTAAATTTTAAAATGAAAGCGAGCCAAGATATGTTAAAATATTTTAGGAGAATTGAAGAACAAACTGATTTTGCATACAAGATCAGTTCTTACGCAAGAAAAAAAGGCTATGATCCGGAAATTAAAGTTGATATTCCAAAAGCAAAGGGCATATCTGAAAGAGTTGAAGGGTTGATAAGTGCAGAGGTTCCGGACATTTTGAACAGCGGAGTTGCAAAAAGGATAGACAAGCTTGAAAAAATATACGGGTCGTTAGACTGGAGAGTTGCACTTAAGATTGCTGAAGAAGTTGCAAAACAGAAATTCTGTAAGTTTGATTCAGATCTAAAAGCAATAGAGGCAGGGATTAGGGTCGGGCTCTCTTATATCACTTTAGGTGTTATTTCTGCACCACTAGAAGGCTTTATTGAATTAAAACTCAAAAAAACAATGGATGGATCTGGTAGATACCTTTCTATTTTTTATGCAGGACCAATAAGGGCTGCGGGAGGTACAGCTGAAGCAGTATCATTGATTATTGCGGATTATGTTCGTATCAAGATGGGTTACTCTAAATATGACCCGACAGAAATGGAAATAAAACGTTTTTGTACAGAAGTCAGAGATTACCATGAAAGAGCTACTAATCTTCAGTATTTTCCCTCTAAACAGGAGATCTCGTTTTTAATCAAACATCTTCCAGTAGAGATTAATGGAAACCCGACAGAATCAATGGAAGTTTCTAATTATAAAGATCTTTCTAGAGTTAAAACAAACAGGATAAGAGGAGGACTTTGTCTTGTTCTTGCAGAAGGTCTTGCTCAAAAAGCCCCAAAATTAGTTAAGCAGTTGAGAAAATGGGGAGCTTCATTTGAGTTGGAATGGGAATTTTTAGAAGAATTCATTAAACTGCAGAAAAAAATAAAATCAAAAAGCAAGGAAAAAAAAAACACAGGCAGAATCTCTCCTAATTTTACTTATATTAAGGATCTTGTTGCAGGAAGACCAATTCTTTCACATCCAATGCGTCCGGGAGGATTACGATTAAGATACGGAAGATCCCGGATAACAGGTCTTGCAGCAGCAGCACTTCATCCGGCGACAATGGTTTTTTTGGATGATTATATTGCTGTGGGAACACAGCTTAAAATCGAGAGACCAGGAAAAGCATGTGCTGTTGTTGCGTGTGATGATTTAGAAGGGCCTATTGTAAGATTAAAATCTGGAAACGTGCTAAAAGTAAATAAAGTAGCTGAAGCTAAAAAACTTAAAGATGATCTTGATAAAATCCTATTTTTAGGCGATATCATGTTTAATTACGGGGATTTTTCTGAGAATGGTCACAGACTTGTTCCCCAAGGATATTGCCAGGAATGGTGGATCAAACAATTTGAAAAGGCTTCAGTAAATTTATTTGGTACACTGGACTTTGAAAAGATTGGTGAACTTTTAAAAGCGAATTCAAAACATCTCAGGTTCCTCTTTAAAAATCCTATATCTTCTACTGTATCTTTTAGATTAGCATGTGCTGTCTCAGAAAAATTTAATATTCCTTTACATCCGGATTTTATTTTCTATTGGAGTTTAATAAATGGCAATGATTTTTTAAAATTAGTCAAATGGTTAAAATCAGCGGTAATTAAAAAAGAGAATGACAGGATAATTAAACTTATACTTAAACATAGAAAAGACATGAAAAACATTCTTGAAGAGATCGGGCTAACTCATCTTTTGGTAAATAATGAGTATATTGTTATTCAAGATATGCAGGCACAGCCGTTATATAAATTAATAATCAATAATAAAAAACTTGAAAATCTTAATATTATTAAACAGGAAACAAAGGTGCTTGATATATTAAATTCAGTATGTGACTACAAAATAATGGACAAAGCAGGAACATTTATAGGAGCGAGAATGGGCAGACCTGAAAAAGCTAAGATGCGAAAATTAAGAGGAAGTCCCCATGTTCTTTTTCCAGTAGGAGAGGAGGGAGGAAGATTAAGATGTTTTCAGTCTGCTCTTGAAGAAAAAAAAATCAATGCACAGTTTGCGTTGTATTACTGCAGAAAATGTAAAAAAGAAACAGTGCTTTCAGTATGTGAACACTGTGATAAGAGAACACAAAAAAGATATCATTGTGAAATCTGTGGCAAGTTAGATTCGAAGTGTAAGGAGCACAAGTCAGAACCATTTAAATACAAAGAAATTGATATTAATTATTATTTTGAAAAAATTCTGTCAAAATTAAATACAAAAATTTTTCCTGATTTGATAAAAGGAGTCAGGGGAACCTCTAACAAAGATCATGTTCCGGAGCACCTTATTAAAGGAGTGCTGAGAGCAAAACACAATATTTATGTTAACAAGGACGGAACAACAAGATATGATATGATCGAGATGCCTATTACACATTTTAAACCAAGTGAAATAAAGACCTCAGTTACAAAATTAAAAGAATTAGGATATTCTCACGATATAGTTGATAAAGAGCTTGTTAACAAGGAACAGATACTTGAGATAAAGCCACAAGACATTATTCTTCCGGATAGTCCTGATTCTCCTGATGAGGTCTGCAGTTCGGTGCTTTACAGAGTCGCAAATTTTATTGATGAGCTACTTGTCAAGCTATACGGACAAAAACCATATTATAATTTAAAATCAAATGATGATCTTGTGGGAAAACTTGTGATCGGTCTTGCACCCCACACTTCTGCCGGAACAATAGGAAGAATAATCGGATTTTCACAAACACAAGCGTTTTTTACACACCCATTATTTCATGCAGCAATGAGAAGGAATTGTGACGGGGATGAGGCGTGTGTTATTTTATTAATGGACGGGCTTTTGAATTTTTCAAGGTCATATCTTCCTGATAAAAGGGGTTCAAGAACTATGGATGCGCCTTTAGTTTTAACTTCTCTGTTGATACCAAAAGAAGTTGATGATGAGGTCCATGGGATGGATATTGTTGAATCATATCCTCTTGAGTTTTATGAAGCAGCTTCTCAGTACAAATATCCCTGGGAGGTTGATATATTTCAGATTGATGATTATCTTGAGCATGAGAAACAATATGAAAAAATGAGATTTACGCACAATTCTTCAGATATTAACAGTGGAGTTTTATGCTCATCTTACAAAACTCTTCCGAGTATGGAAGACAAATTAAAGGGTCAGATGGAACTTGCTGAAAAAATAAGGGCAGTTGATGAAAGCGATGTGGCAAGACTTGTAATTGAAAAACATTTTTTAAGAGATATCCGAGGAAACCTCAGAAAATATTCTATGCAGAAGTTTAGGTGTGTTAAGTGTAATGCTAAATACAGAAGACCGTCTTTGAGAGGGCGATGCACTGTATGCAACGGAAAAATTATTTTTACCATCTCAAAGGGTTCAATAATAAAATACCTGCAGCCAAGCCTTAGTCTTGCTGAAAAATATCATGTTTCTCCATATCTGATGCAGACCCTTGAACTTACAAAAAGAAATGTTGATTCAGTTCTTGGTAAAGAAAAAGAAAAACAGGAAGCACTTGGAAAATGGTTCGGGTAGAATTAAAATACATCCATTGAGAGATTATAATGTGTTGTTCTGATTTTTTTATGCATTCACAGGATATTTAGCACCGCATGCAGTGCACTTGATTCTTGTTATCCTGTTTTTGATATTGATTTTAGTATCAGGCTTTCCGCATTCCTGGCACAGAACAAATTTTTCAGCATATTCGTCAATTCTGTTGTTTATCCTTTTTGCAGAAACCTTGCTTCTTATGATAGCATTATTTTTTTTAATCTGTCCGGGAGTTGCAAGTTCCTTTAAGATATATTTAAGCATATGTTCAGGATCCCGTCTTAAGTGGTTGGCAATCTGGACAAAATTAGAAAGAACAGTCTTGTTTCCCTGGATATGTCCTTTAACTTTGGGGATTTTAAATCTCTCATTTTCAAGAACAGAATCAGGAAGCTCTTCTCTTGCTTTTTTTAAAAGTTTCATGTAATCCATAAGAAATTGGAAATTCTTTTTATTTTTAAAATTAATCATGAATTTCTTCCAATGCAAAAATTCCTTCGCCATTACCAATAGTCTCATGAAAAAAATAAATTTCTGGAAGAAATTTATATTGGAAAAGTTTATATACTATTTTTCAAATTGAAATATATTATGGTTATAGAGTCTCTTGTTAATCCGTTTATGGCAGAAGAACACCCAAAAAGAGTTATTATATTAGGCTTTTTATATTCGTCGATTGCAATATTTTTAAGCTTATGGATATTTGCTGACCAGGCATCTATGGTAATGGTATTTCTTACAACAATGGCTGCAGTACCCTTGGTATATAATACTATAAAATATGAAGAAAAAAAAGATCTTTCTGCTTTAAATGAAAAAACATTATTAAAAGAACACGGAAAAGCTCTTTCATTTTTTTTATTCTTGTTTATTGGAATTACTATTTCATGTGCATTTTGGTATTCTGTTTTCCCTATTGAAACAGTAAATAAGCTGTTTAAAATTCAGGTTCAGACAATTCTTGAAATAAATTCAGGGGTTACAGGGTATTTTACAAGCCCAATAACTTTATTTAGTAAAATACTTTTTAATAATCTTAAAGTATTAATTTTTTGTATTTTGTTTTCTTTTTTATATGGGGTTGGAGCTATTTTTATCTTGACCTGGAATGCTTCAGTTATCGGTACAGCAATAGGAAACACAATCAGGACAGAAATATATAAAGTGAGCACTTTCTTGGGATTGTCTTCGGTTGCTTCTTATTCAAAAATAGTTTCATTTGCTCTTTTTAGATATGCAATTCATGGAATTCCGGAAATTTTAGCTTATTTTGTTGCGGGTCTTTCAGGAGGAATTATTTCGATTGCAGTAATACGGCATGATTTCGGTACAAAAAGCTATGAAAAGATTTTGATGGATTCTTCAGTCCTTCTGCTCCTAAGCCTGTTGATATTAGTTTTTGCAGCGTTTCTTGAGGTTTACGTAACCCCTTATTTTATAGGGTTTATGTTTGCATTATAATTTTTTTACAATAGAATTATTGGGAAATTACGCGAATCGGAATTTTTCGATGGAATGATGAGAACCCCGCTTTTTTGTTATTGAAAATTTCGCCAGAAATTTTCAGTGGGTTTAAAACCCCGCCATTTATGGCGAAATTTTTAATCCCAAAATGCTCAAAAAGCTTATGCTTTTTGGCACACAGAAATCCAAATGGATTTCTTGCGATTCGGCAAAAA
>WJJD01000175.1 GCA_014729915.1 Candidatus Woesearchaeota archaeon
TAAATTTTTTGAAACTATATTATGAAAATTACTTTTTACAAATAATTTTTTAAAGATTTCTGAGTTTTGTTTTATTAAGATGTTTGGCTCACTTAGAAAAAAATTAGGAGATGCAATAGGTAAATTTTCTAAAAAAGTAGAAGATGAGAGTGAGGAGATAGAAGAAGAAGAAGAAGAAGAAAAAGAAGAAAAAGAAGAGATAGAGAAAGAAAAAACAGAAGTACAGGAAGAACAGGAAAAACAGCCAACAGAAGATGAACAACAAACCCCGCTTGAAAAAAAAGAGCCTGAACAAAAAAAAAAGGATATCCACAAAAAAAAAAAACTTCCTGAAAAGAATCAAAAAACCTTTGAAGAAAAAAAGAAAAAAAAAGAAAAAAAGGGAATCTTTGGAAAAATTTCTGACAAAATAACAAAAATACAGCTTTCACCTGATAAATTTGATGAGATATTCTGGGATCTTGAGGTTGTCCTTATGGAGAATAATGTTTCTATTGAGGTTATTGATAAAATTAAAAATGATATGAAACAGGAGATTGTTAAGAAAAAAATAAGCAGGAGAAACCTTCAAAAGCATATTGAAGGATCATTAAAGGATTCAATTGAAGATCTTTTTGAAGTAAAAACAATTGATATAATAAATAAAGCAAAAGAAAAAAAGCCCTTTGTCATTGCATTCATCGGTGTTAATGGATCCGGGAAAACAACAACTCTCGCAAAAATGGCAGAAACATTAAAAAAAAACGGATTCAAGGTTGTTGCAGGTGCATGCGATACTTTCAGGGCAGCTGCAATACATCAGTTGGAGCAGCATACAAATAAGTTAGGTATAAAATTGATTAAGCATGATTACGGGGCTGATCCTGCTGCTGTTGGTTATGATGCAGTCTGCCACGCAAAAGCAAAAAATTTAGATGTTGTTCTTCTTGATACTGCAGGACGCCTTCATTCAAATAAGAATCTTATGGAAGAATTAAAAAAATTGATAAGGATTACTAAACCTGATCTAAATATTTTTGTTGGAGAATCTATTGCAGGAAATGATCTTGTGGAACAGGTCAAATTTTTTAATGAACAGGTAAAAATTGATGGTATAATATTGGCAAAAGCTGATATTGACAGCAAAGGCGGAGCTGCAATCTCTGTAAGCTATATAACAAATAAACCAATATTATATATAGGGACAGGACAGTCTTATGATGATCTTGAAGAGTTTGATAAAGACACCATCCTCGAAAATATTGGACTGGGCTAAAAAAAGATTAATTCTATCCTAAGGAATAGAAATTCAACTGAACAATGAATCCAGATCAATATTCTTTTTAACCATGGCTGTTATCAACTCTATTTTCTTATCATCTCTTTCTGTAAGTATAACTTCCATGTCATCTATCTTTTTGGCAGCTTTAAACGTATCATCGGAAACAAGGATCAGAGGCATATTTTTTTCTGAAGCTTTGGATATTATGTTTGAAGGAGGAAGTATTCCATTTGTGAGAACAACAGCAGTAGTATCTGTGTCAATTGCAGCAAGAATCATGTCTGATCTGTCTCCTCCGGTAATTATCAGCTTATTTTCCTGGGAAAACAAGGGTTTTCTGAATGCTGCATCGGTTGACATCGCTCCGACAAATATGTTTTTAATTGTATTTTTCAACCCTTTTTCTCCAGCAATGACCTTTGCTTTCAGGTTATCTGAAATATATTCTGCAGTTGGATATGTTAGCACTTTTTCATAAGGCAGGATGCCGATTATGTTAATTGAAAGCTGTTTAAGGTGATCCATGTATTTTTTTTTGAATTCATTGATATCTCCAACTCTTGTAATAATTATTCCTGCAAAGTCAATTTCACTGTGCCTAATCCAATTTTTAACAAATGTTGTATCATCAATTATGGTTTTTTCATCTCCGCTAATGACTAAAATGAGTTTTGTCTGCATGTGTTTTGCAAGTGATAATGGATCAAGATTGACGTATGAGCCATAGGTTATGTCTCTTCCTGCTTCAACAAACAGAATGTCAGATTTATGGGATTCTGACAATTCCTTTAGTTTTTGTTTTACAGATTGCTCTTTGAATAGGTATCTTATCTTGGAATAGTCAAATCCTAGGACAATATCTTTTTTATCCTGTTTCAGGTTCAGGACTGATTTTATCAATTCGGCATCGTAATCCAAGAGATCATTATTCAGATAATGAGCACGGTCACCGAGCGGTTTTAGATAGGATATTTTTTTTTTGAGTGATTTTGCCATGCCAATAATTACAGATGTTTTTCCGGCGCTGTGTCTTAATGAGCAAATTGTATATTTTTTCATTTTTTTCACTCTCCTTAGTTTGTAAGCAATATCCTGATGTCAACAGCCTTAATCCCTTTTTCATAAACAACAAGAGGGTTTATCTCAATGTCTGAGATATAGCGGCAATTTTTTATTATTATACCTAATTTCATAATAGTATCTACTATTTTATTTATATCTTTTTTCTTTTCCCCTCTCACTCCGAGAAGAAGGGGATATGTTTTTGTCTCTTTTACCATGTTTTTTACCTCTTTTTTAGGAAGAGGAAATCCTCTGAAAGAGACATCTTTCATAACCTCTACATAAATTCCCCCGAGGCCAAACATAACAATAGGACCAAATGATGCATCCCTTCTTGCACCGATTATTGTTTCTGTTCCTTTTTTAACCATTTCAGTAACTTCAATTCCCTTTATATTCGCATTAGGCTTATTGTGCCTGCAATTATGTATTATAGCCTGGTAGGCATCAATCACTTCTTCAACTGAAGATAAGTTAAGTTTGACTCCGCCGACATCGCTTTTGTGGATTATGTCTTTTGATACAACTTTAAGGACAACAGGAAATCCGATCTCTTCTGCAGAGGCAACCGCCTCTTCAATTGAAGAAGCAATGTAGGTTTTTGGAAAAGTGATATCTGCTGCTGACATAAGCTCCTGGGCTTCATCAGACAATAGAAAATTCCTGTGCTCCTTTTTTACATCAGAAATAATGGATTTAATCTTTTTCATATCTATGCTGTAATCAGCAGGATTTATTTTTTTTTCATGAAATATACTGTATTTCGTATCAAAATGATTATACATTGCTCCAAGACATGATACAGCTTCATAGACATTTGAATAGATTGGAGTACCTTTTTCTCTTAGATGTGTAATGACATGTTCTAGTTTTGTTCCTCCCAGAAATGAGAACACAATAGGCTTTTTGCATTCTGCATAGACCTCTTTTATCACTTTTTTGAGATTTTTTACATCTAATACAGCTGTTTCACAGCCAAGACAGATTATTGAATGGATATTTTTGTTTTTAATTGCTGAAAAAAGTGATTTTTCATAATCTCCAACCCGAGCCTGTCCCGTTATATCGACCGGGTTTTTTACTGATCCGAAACTTGGTACAGAATCTGAGAAAATTTTTTTTAAAGTTTCTGTGTCATCATAAAGCGAAACCCCGAATTTTTCACAGGCATCCGCTGCCATGACTCCCATTCCGCCTCCATTTGTAACAATTACTGTGTTTTTTCCTTTGGGCATTGGTGAATTTGCAAGGTACTTGCACCAATCAAAAGCCTCTTCAACACTTTCCGCTCTCATAACTCCGCATTGCTTCATGATATCTGAGAAAATTTCATCTGCACCAGCAAGTGATCCTGTGTGTGATGCTGCTGCCATTGCACCTCTTTTTGATCTTCCTGATTTAATGACTATTATCGGTTTTTTCTTTGTTGCTTTTTTTAATATCCCTACTAATCTTTCTCCGTGTTTTACACCCTCAACATACATCATGATGACTTTGGTTTCCTTGTTTTCCACCAGATATTTTAATAGATCTGACTCATCAATATCTGATTTGTTACCGACAGAAACCATTGCGGAAAGACCTATGTTTTCTGTTTTTGTCTTTCCCATCATCGCAATTCCAAGGGCACCGCTCTGTGTTATTATTGCAACATTTCCTGAAAGGATATCTTTTTGGCCGAATGTTGCATTCATAGAGACTTTTGATGAATAGATCCCGAAAATGTTTGGACCAAGGATTCTCATACCGTTCTTTTTTGCATATTGCACAAGTTGTTTTTCTTCTTTTATATTTCCAATTTCAGAAAAACCTGAGGTTATGATTACTAAAAATTTGACTTTTTTTTGCGCGCATTGTTTTACAGTATCAAATACAAATTTTTCAGGGATTGCGATGCATGCCATATCCACGGGATCTTTTATATCTAAAATAGATTTTTCAACATCTAATCCCAGGATTTTCCCTCCTTTCGGGTTGATCGGAAAAACCTTTCCAGGAAATTTATTGAATAATAGGTTCCGGACGATCTTATGCCCGATTTTATTTTTTTTTACTGATGCACCGATCACAGCAACATTTCTTGGTTCAAAAAGATATTTTATATCCGGACCTTTCATTAATTACTCACCCTTATCAAGAATTTCTTTGTAAAGATTTTCTTTAGAAACTTTTTTTATATCTATTGGTGTTTTTTCAAGCATGTCTACACCACCTCATAGAATAAAAATTCGAATGGTTTTTTAAAATTTGTTAATTTTTTAAAGAATCAAACTTTCGCCTGTCATCTCTTTGGGCTTTTTGATGTTCATAATCTCAAGTATTGTCGGTGCGATGTCTGCAAGTTTCCCATTCTTGAGTTTCTTATTCTTAAGTTCATCTGAGACCAGAATAAAATCAACTAAATTTGTTGTGTGAGCTGTGAGAATTTTTCCTGTCTCATAGTCTATCATCTCCTCACAGTTGCCGTGGTCAGCAGTTATCACAAGGATTCCTTTTTTTTCTTTTACTGTATCCCTTATTTTCCCCAGACACACATCAACTGCTTCAACTCCTTTTATTGCAGCTTCCAAAACACCTGTATGTCCGACCATGTCACCGTTGACTAAATTCACTAAGATAAAATCATATTTGTCTTTTTTAATCTCAGGAATAAGTTTTTCAGTTATCTTATATACACTCATCTCTGGTTTCAGATCATAAGTTGCAACTTTGGGAGAGGAAACAAGAATGCGGTCTTCTCTCTTGTATGGCTTTTCAATCTGGCTGTTAAAAAAGAATGTCACATGTGCGTATTTTTCTGTTTCAGATATCCTTAATTGTTTCAATCCTTTTTTAGAGAGGACTGTTCCTAAATTATTTTTTATTTTCTGCTCAACAAACACAACATCACAGGGAAGATCTTTGTAATAGGGCATCATAGCAACAAACTTTATCCTTATATCCTTGGTTTTGAATTTATCAAAATCAGGTTCTATAAATGCTTTGGTAAGTTGCCTTGTCCTGTCATACCTGTAATTGAAAAAAATGATAACATCATTTTTTTTAATGCCTTTATAATCTTTAATGATAGTAGGTTTTATGAATTCGTCATTTTCTGTGTTTTCATATGCTTTTTTTATTGCTTTTTCAGCTGAGTCTGCTGTTCTTGCTTTTCCTGAGGCAATTGCATCATAAGCTAGTTTTGTCCTTTTCCATCGGTTGTCACGGTCCATTGCATAATACCTTCCAATTATTGATGCAATTTTTCCGGTCGAATATTCTTTTATTTTTTGTTTTAATTCTTTAAGGTATTTTTCAGCTGATCTCGGGGGAGTGTCTCTTCCGTCAGAAAAGAAATGTATTAATACTTTTTTAAAATTTTTATCACGGCATAATTTTAGTAATGCATAAAGATGGTCCTGGTGGGCATGAACTCCCTGATCCTGGACAAGACCCATAAGATGTATCCGTGAATTGTTCTTTTTTGCATAATCTATTGCTTTAAGAAGAGTTTTGTTTTTGAAAAATTCCCCTGATTCAATTTTCTTATTGATTCTTACTAGAGATTGATATACCACTCTTCCGGCTCCTATGTTCAGGTGACCTACTTCTGAGCTTCCCTGAAAACCCTCAGGAAGTCCCACAGCTAATCCGTGGGGATCAAGTTTTGAATGAGGATAGTTTTTAATTAAGGAATCTGATACTGGAGTTTCTGCTAATTTTGTTGCATTGCCTTTTTTATGTGGATTTATTCCATATCCGTCTCTGATTACAAGAACAATTGGTCGTGTCATGTTAGTTTTTATAAAGTAAAATGGTTTAAATAATTAATGCTTTAACAAAATTTTCCCTTGGAAAATTTTGATTAATGCATGAGAGCAGGATATTCGAACAAGTTTTTTGCACAGCAAAAAAATTTATATATGGTTTGTAATTCTTTTGGAATATGGCTAAACATCTTAAATTTGATACCACAAAAGATATCAAAATTTCTAAAGACATTATAAACCAGGTCATTGGACAGGATGAAGCAGTTGATGTCATAAGAAAGGCTGCTGAGCAGAGAAGGCATGTCCTTTTAATTGGTGAGCCTGGTACAGGAAAATCTATGCTCGGGCTTGCTCTTGCAGAACTTCTTCCTAAAGAAAAACTGGTTGATGTAATTTCATTTCCAAATCCGAATGATGAGAACCAGCCTCTGATCAGGACAATGTCTGCGGGAAAGGGACGCGAGTTTGTAACTAAAGCCAAGATGCAGACCATGTCTATGTTTAAGAATCAGAATATAATAATGATTATCCTGGCGCTTGTTGCAACTATCCTTCCTTATTATTTCTGGAAAACCGGACAGATCTCAGATATAATCTATGCTGCAACAATGGTTACCGGCATGGTTTTTATTTTTGGTGTAATGTTTATGATTAATTTTGGGAAGAAGATGGAAAAGCAGACCCAGGTTCCGAAAGTTATTGTTGATAATTACGGAAGAAAGCAGGCACCTTTTTTTGATGCGACCGGTGCGCATGCAGGAGCATTGCTTGGTGATGTACTTCATGATCCTTTTCAAAGCCATTATCCCGACAATTGTATATATTATACCGACAATAAACTCAATATAAAAAAGAGAAATCTTAAGATGTTAACAGATAATTTCTGGACTAATCTTCATTTATATAAAGAGGTTAAAGAAAATAAAAATTATGAAGCAGTTTTCCTTCCGAAAAATGAACTTCAGGTTCTTGGAAAAAACAATAATTCAGTTTCTCCTGTTGAAGTATTATCATCCAATAGGTATGATTATGAAGGTGAAATGATAAAACTTACAATATCAAAACAAAAAAAACTGATTGTTACTCCAGAGCATAAAATTGCAGTTCAAAGAAATGAAAAAACCCAATATATTGAAGCTTCTAAATTAACAAGGAATGATGAAATTTTATCATTAAATGAGAATGTCATCATTGATGAACAGGATATATTTAATACATATAATGTTAAGCAACAGGAACAATGTAAACTATATTACCAGTATTTAGAAATCAAAAAACAAAATCCTACTTGGGGATATAAAAGAATTGCAAAAGCAATGGGACAAAAATATGCTAAGACCAGATGGTGGCATGCAGGAAAACATAAACCTGTTCCTGTACAAACAGCAGAATGGTTAAAACAAAGAGGATTATTGCCTCTTACTTATGATAACCCTAAAATTCAGATAATTGCAAAAATTTTAGGGGCAACTTTAGGTGATGGTGGAATTTTTGAAAATTTAAATGGAATCTTTTTGTCAAGCAAAGAAAAATCTAATGTTCTCGAATTTCAAAAAGACTTAGAAAAAATATTTGGATTAGATAAAGGAGAGAATTTAAGAATAATAGAAGGTGGAGAATTCGGTCATTCATGGTGTTATCAAAACACAAATAGAAAAATTATAAGATTTTTTATTGCGATAAAAAGCCCTGTTGGAAAAAAATCCTCTCAGGAATTAACAATACCTGGATGGATTTATAAGAAAAATAATTTAACAAAAGAGTTTTTTGCTTCTCTGCTTGGAAGTGAAGCAGGAATCCCAAAGGTTCATGTTTCAAAAATCAGGTTAAATACATTTGATTTTGCAATCTCCGGAGAGGAAGGTTTAAAACAAAACAGAATTAATTTTTTAGAAAAAATAAAAAATTATCTTGCTTCTGTGGATGTTAAAACAGGAAAAATTTCGACACGAAAAATTAGAACAAAAAAATCAGATAAAGGCTCAATTTTATATAGGTTCATGATTTCAACTGAATTTCAGAATCTCATTAATTTTTCAAAAAACTGCAAAATTAATTATTGTAATTATAAAAAAGAAAAATTAACAAAGACTATAAATAAATTCAGAAAAATAAAAAAACAAAGATATGATAAATTAATAAGTGAGGGATATGGTGCAGAATCTGCAATGAATCAATTGAATTTAAGTCCAAGAGCTCTTTATGAAATTTTAAATGATACTGAATTTATTGTAAAAGAAAGAAAATCAGTATATGCCTAATTTTTTAATAAGGCAAATCAAAAATGAAGGAAAAAAAAATAGACAAGAAAATAATACTTAAAAAAATTGAAGAAAACTCTAAAGAAATCAGAAAATTTGGAGTAAAAAAACTAGTCTTGTTTGGTTCATATGCTCATAATAACCAAGATATAAGAAAAGAATTAAAACCTTACTGATTTTTTCAGGATGGCTCCTGAAGCAAAAATAAATCTGGAAAAAATAAAAATTTGCTATGCAAATTTTTTTAAAGATAATCGTAATAAATTTCCGGAGGAAATTTATAAATGAAACTAGAAAAAGAAAAAATTACAAAAATTGAAAAAATTCCTTATAATGGTAAGGTATATAATGTAACTACAGAATCAGGCAATGTTATAGTAAATGGTATTTTATGCTCAAATTCAGGTGGTCTAGGGACACCTGCACATGAAAGGGTTATTGCAGGAATGATTCATAAGGCTCATATGGGTGTTTTGTTTGTTGATGAGATTGCAACCCTTCAGCCTGCAACTCAGCAGGAATTATTGACTTCGCTGCAGGAAGGAAAATATGCTATAACTGGGCAAAGTGAACGCTCAGCAGGAGCTATGGTTCGTACAGAACCTGTTCCATGTAATTTTATTCTTGTTGCAGCTGGAAATGTAGAAACAGTTGCAAAGATGCATCCTGCCTTAAGATCAAGGATTAGAGGTTACGGATATGAGGTGCATATGGAAGAGACTATGCCTGATACTAAAGAAAACAGGGATAAACTGGCAGTTTTTGTTGCTCAGGAGGTTAACAAAGATGGTAAAATTCCGCACTTTTCAAAAGCTGCTGTTAATGCCATAATCAAGGAAGGAAAAAAAAGAGCTAACAGGAAGGGACATCTTACTTTGAGATTAAGAGAGCTTGGAGGTCTTGTAAGAGCTGCCGGGGATTTAGCAAAAGAAGAAAAGGCAAAGCTTGTAAAGCCCGATCATATAAAACGAGCAAAACAGATTGCAAGGACTCTTGAGCAGCAGATGGCTGACAAATATATTGAAAGAAAAAAAGAGTATGAAGTCATCAGAATTAAAGGAGAGCAGGTTGGAAGAGTCAATGGTCTTGCAGTGATCGGCGGAGGTTCTGCTTATTCCGGAATAATTCTACCGATTGAAAGCGAAGTAACACCAGGCGGAAAGGAATCAGAGTTCATTGCTACAGGAAAACTCGGTGATATTGCTAAAGAAGCAGTAAAGAATGTGAGTGCAATTATTAAGAGATATTTTGGTGAAGACATCAAAGGAAAATATGATATCTATGTTCAGTTTTTGCAGACTTATGAGGGTGTTGAGGGAGATTCTGCTAGTATTGCTGTTGCAACCTCTATTATTTCTGCTCTAAAAAAGATTCCAATTAAGCAGGATTATGCAATGACAGGAAGCTTATCTGTCAGGGGAGAGGTTCTTCCTGTGGGGGGTGTAACATCTAAGGTTGAGGCTGCAATTGATGCAGGTATTAATAAGGTTATTGTCCCAAAATCAAATATGCGTGATATAATTATTGACAAAAATAAACTTAAAAAAATTAAAATTGTTCCTGTTACAACAATTTCTGAAGTCCTTAAAGAGGCACTTGTCTGGAAAAAGCATAAGGATGTGCTGGAGAGGATTGCAACTGTTAACGGGAAGGAAAAGTAATTTTTTATACATTCTTTTTTTCAGGTAATCATGACTAAAAAAAAAACCATCTATTATGAAGAGCTGGTCGATCCATTTTCTTCTGGAAAAAAGAATTTTTTAATCAAAGCAGAACATTTTATGAGGTATGAGTTTGCAAAAAGGTTTATCAATAAATCAGATGTTGTCTATGATATTGCATGCGGAAACGGCTTTGGAACAAAGATCCTTTCTGAAAAAAGTAATAACGTGGCTGGATTTGACAAAAATGACCATTTTTTAGCATATGCTAAAAAAAGGAATAATTCTGCAGATTTTTACAAGGCTGATGCGGAAAATATATATGGTTTTGTAAAAGAAAAAGATCTTCTGCTGCCTGATGTCATTGTTTGTTTTGAAACGATTGAGCATCTGGATGATCCTGAAAAATTTCTGAAGGATGCATATAAACTAATCAGGGATGAAGGAGTTATTATTGCTTCTGTTCCCAATGGAAAATTAGAACCCAAGGCAAAGGGTGTTTCTAAGAATAAATTCCACAAGCACATTTTTTATAAAAAGGATATCGAAAAACTTTTTGGAGATTCTGGCTTTAAGATAGAAAAATGGTGGGGCCAGCCTTTGTCAAATTACATTGTAACACATCTAAGAGCTATAGAAAGAAAATATCTCAACAAGCTGTTGAATAAAAAATTTAATTTTAAGCTGGCTTCTTATATCTTTGCATATCCACTGAGGTTTTTAAGACATAGATCATATTCAATTATATTTATTGGAAAAAAAAACTAATTTTCTTTTTTGTCTTTATCATCTTTTTTTTTCTCTGTCTTTTTCCGAAAGATTATGGCTCCGAAAATCGAGACAATTGATGTTGAAAAAATAAGAAGGGTTACAACCTCAGGAAACAACGGGATTTCAATTCCTTCGTTATATGGAAGAAAAGCCAGTAGTGTTGCAACAAAACCTCGTGGAACCATTGTTGATATAAGGAATGCATCCTTGATGTATTTTTTTTCGATAAGAGCTATTATCTTAACAGCTAAAAATCTCGTGAGTATCATTATCAGGATTATTACAAAAGACATAAGGACAACCTGAAGGGTTATGGAATTTAAATCAATTATCATGCCTAAAAATACAAAAAAGAAACTTTTTATAAAAAAGGAGAAGTCCTGCTGGATAAGCTTTATTGATCTTAATGATTTAAGATGCCCCCTGGTATGGAATTTTTCCTCTAAATTAAATGCTTTCATTATCCTTTTCTGATTTCCAAGGAATAATGAAAAGAAAAGTACAGAAACAATACCAGATCCTCCGAGAAAATCAACAACACCATATTGTATGAACAGTATACTAATCAAAAAAACATAGTCTTTTTTTTTCTTTCCTGGAATTGCCTTTACTGTATGCAGCCAGGCAATAAAAAATATCATCCCGAAAAAAATTCCTATGAAGAACTGACCTAAAAAGTCCTGGAATGAATTCATAATTGAATCAAATAATGTGTTTGTTCCGTGAGTTTTTATCAGTCCGATTAAAGATACAGCGATCATTATCAGTGTTGTGTCATTCAATATTGATTCTAATACTAGAAGATATTTTGTTTCCCGGTTTATGTCAAGCCCTTCTATTAATGATTGTATCATCACTGTTGTTGTTCCGCTTGAGACAATTCCAAGAAGAAATCCATGCAATATGTTCCATCCATAGACAAAATGCACAAAAAGGCCTACAAACAGGGTTATTAAAACATTAACCAGTATTGTGAAAAGTGAAGCATCAAGCATCTTTCTGAACAGAAGCCTTATGTCAAAATCAAGTCCGCTGTCAATAAGAATTATTATTATTGAGATTGTTGCAAATGTGCCTGCAATGCTTCGTAGATCAGCAGGATTTGTAAGTTGCAGTACCGGACCTATAAGGACACCTATCATGATCATAAATAAAGATTCAGGAATCTTTGTCTTTTCTGAGAATATATTTGCAACATAGCCAATCATGATGATTAGTCCAGCAAATAGTATAATGTCAAGTGCCATAGAATGAATATAAGATAGTTCTTATAAAAACTTTTCCAAAGGTATTTAAATTATTGAAAATTTCGCCAGAAATTTTCAGTGGGTTTAAAACCCCGCCATTTATGGCGAAATTTTTAATCCCAAAATGCTCAAAAAGCTTATGCTTTTTGGCACACAGAAATCCAAATGGATTTCTTGCGATTCGGCAAAA
>WJJD01000176.1 GCA_014729915.1 Candidatus Woesearchaeota archaeon
ATGGCGAAATTTTTAATCCCAAAATGCTCAAAAAGCTTATGCTTTTTGGCACACAGAAATCCAAATGGATTTCTTGCGATTCGGCAAAAAAGAGAGGCAGGCGTAATACCTCGACTTTTAAGTCGAGGATAGCCGCCTCTCACCGAATTTTTGTTATCTTGAGAATCATTCTAGAATTTTTACTCTTCCAGGGTTCAGTTGAAATATTTCCCCTTCTTCTAAAAGATTGTTAATAATCTTTTCTGTGTTTGTTGTATCTGCTTTTTCAATAATATCCTGGATTTCTGCACCCTCTCCTGAATCTAATTTTCTGATTAGTTTAAGTATGGTTTCATATGGATTATCAGGAGAAGGTTTTTTTTCTTTAATTGTTGGTTTTATTTTTTTTTTTTTTCTTGGTTTTGTTTTTAGTTCCTGTTTTCGGACATCAAACCAATCTTTATTTATTTTTTTTAAAATTTCCGGGACAATATATATTTCCTGATTCCAGACTCTTGGTCTTCCGATGACAATCACAAAATCTCCAATTTGAATTTCTTTGTTCTTTACATCTTCAGGAAGAAATCTTAAGGTGATATAACCTGTACCATCATCAATCACTAAAAGATCCTTTTCAGTTTCTTTTCCAACAATAAATGCCATTATATTCACACGGGACACATTATTTTTTCTGGTCTTGATATAGCTTGATTCCCAGCCAGATTTTTTAATGTATTCTCCATCAAGAAGATCTGATATCCTGATCTTATATGCAATATGTCTTTTTTTTTGTTCCATTTATATCCTCTGGATATATCCTCTTTTAGGTTCAAAAATGTCCCCGTGCCTTTTTAGTTTTTCAATTATTTCAATTACTTTGTCTTCACTGATTTTTTTTGAAGAAGCTTCAACAATAATATCTTC
Source organism: Candidatus Woesearchaeota archaeon (assembly GCA_014729915.1). GTDB lineage: Archaea > Nanobdellota > Nanobdellia > Woesearchaeales > GW2011-AR15 > WJJD01. The sequence goes on from WJJD01000176.1 coordinate 904, forward strand.
GATAGGGATAATATTATTTTCAGCACTTTTTTCAAGATTGTTGATAAGTTCTCTTACTATGGATATTGTGCTTCTTTCACTTGCGGAAATTCCTGTTGATATCCTGTCAATATCAATCTTTCCGGTTTCAGGGTCAACCCCGACTTTAGTTAGGCAGTAATGCACAAGGTCAATTGCTCTTTGGGCATCTTTTTTATGGATCTTTTTTGCAAGCCTGGTCCTTGCAGAGGCTTCAGCAAGCCTTACAAGAGCCTCAAGCTGTCTTGGAGATATTGGAATCGGTTTTACAGCTGACTCATCTGATGAGCCCATTGTTCTCATCTTTACATAATAATTTTTTATCTCTTCAAATGCAACATCTGTAAGTTTGGGAAAGATGTGCTGTCTGGCATAAGAAAAATATAATTTAAGATCATCTGTGTCAATCTCTGCTTTGATAACATCCGGATTCTTATGAAGTCCCAGGATAAAAGCAGCCATCTTCTCATCTTTAATCTTGTCAGGAATATCTTTTATTGGAAATATCAGATCAAATCTGTTTATCAGAGTAGGCGGAAGATCAATCTGCTTTGAAATTATTTCATATGGATCAAATCTTCCGAATTTAGGATTTGCAGCAGCAAGAACAGTTGTCTCTGATTTTAGTGTTGCCTGGATGTTTGCTTTTGAGATGGTTACTGTCTGCTGTTCAAGTGCCTCGTGCATTGCGCTCCTGTCTTCTTTTGTCATCTTATCAAGCTCATCAATGCAGCATATCCCGCCGTTTGTCAAAACCAAAGCACCAGCTTCAAGAGCCCATCCCCTTATGAATTCATCTTTTACGACTGAAGCGGTCAGGCCGGCACCTGATGCGCCTTTTCCTGAAACATATCTGGCTTTTGGAACAGTGCTTGATATCCTTTTTAAGAGCTGGGACTTTCCTGCTCCGGGATCTCCGATCAATAAGATATGGATGTCTCCTCTTGTTGAAGAGCCTTTTCCCTTTGTTTTGCGGACTCCACCCATTGCCTGCAGGACAAGTGCCTCTTTGATTTTTTCATGCCCGAAAATATTTGGAGCTACAGAGTTTATCAGTTTTTCAACCACTTTTGGGTCTTTTGCTAATTTTTTAATCTTTTCTTCATCTTCCTTGCTTATCTCAAGTTCCTGAAAATTCTCTTCAATAGGCTCAACATAGTTTGATGTAACCATAAGATCAAATCTTGTAAGTTTGCCGCCGTCTCTTGCAGGAATAGGCACTTCATTTAATATCCCGTTAACAAGGATCTTGCTTCCCGGGTTTGTCCTTTTTTCAGTCATGGGAGAAACAAGGTCCCTTTTTAAAAAAAGGTCCAGCCTTTTTGGCTGATCCCCTCCTTGAAGGTCTTCAGGACTTTCCTCAAGAACAATTTTTTGTGCATCAACTAGCTCTTTGCTTATTTCCCTGAATTTTCCTCTGCGGCCGCACCCGCATCTTCCTGGCTGCTTAAATTTTGAATCCATCTGCAGCACAGTAATAATGTTTCCGCAGCTCGGACATTCAAATCTTGCACTTATTACTTGAGGTCTGACATCTGATTTTTGCCTTACAATTCCCTTAATACAAATCAGCTTCTCAAGATGAATGCTTCTTATGTTTCTGATCATAATTTCCTGAGTTTCTGGAAGTTCAGAGAATCTCAGCTTAAAATTTTTTATTTCCTTGTCAAAGTCAAACTGCTCTACAGCAAGCTCTCCTGCTCTTATGACTTCCTCAGGATTTTCCAGAAGTTCATCAGCAAGAGAGGGATCAAACTTAGATAAATCATTAAAAGATATTATTAAAAAGAATTTTCCTTGCCTTACCCTTTCTGCTAAATCTTTATAGCAATGTTTATCAAGGAAATCATGAAATTTCCGTATTATAGTAGTTGCGTCCATCTTAAAAATTAGAAGTGTTTTTCAAATAAAAATATATCCAATAAAAAAATTGAATCTCTGATTCAATTTTTCTATTAGAGCCGGCATACCAGATAAAGCATTAATTTTTTTTTTAAAAAAATTAAATGACTTTTTTCAGATTGATTATTAGCTTTTCAAGGGCATCATCAACTTCTTTTTCACTTTTTGTTCCTGTGCATACGATTTTTCCGTTTGAAAACAATAAGAAGGTTGCTTTTGTAACATCTAACTTATAGACAAGCCCTGGAAACTGTTCCGGCTCATACTCTGTGTTGTTAAGCTTCATAGCTAAAACATTCAGATTAAGATCCATGCCGACATTTCCTGAGGCAACAATATTCTGGATATTTATCTTCGGCTTGATTGTTATATTAATTCCGACTTTTTTTAAGCTTTCAATAATCTTTTCAATGGATTCGTGGACCTTTTCCATAGATCTTGCACCGGTACACACCACTTTACCAGAACTAAAAATTAATGCTGATGTCTTAGGTTCTTTATTTCTTATGACAAGCCCTGGAAACTGTTCTGGGTTATATTCTGTATTACTCAATGTTGCAGCAAGCTTTTCAAGAGGAATGTCTTGCTCAAAACTTGTTGAAACAACAATGTTTACGACTTGAATGTTTTTCTTATCTGAATTACTCATAGTTTCACCCCCAAAGTGATAATTTTATATGTAGTATTTAAATAGAAAACAAATCTTATTTATAAATCTATTTATAAATCTTTGCATTCTTCTCCTCGAGAGGCTTTCAGATAGTTTTTTAAGTATATTTTTTTATTCTCTCTTCTATGAATTTTATTATTGTTAGATATGCTGAAATAGGAACAAAAGGAAAAAACAGAGGAATGTTTGAAAAAAAATTAGTTGAAAATATCCATTATTATTTTAAAAAAAATAAAAAATCTTATGAAAAGATTTACAGAAAAACAGGACGTATTCTTATCAAAACAAAAAACAAGGTTAGATTAGATACAATATTTGGAATCTCCTCAGTTAGCTTTTCTGAAAGGACTTCCTCAAACATAGATACAATCAAGAAAGTAATTAAAAATAAAATAAGAGATTTTTCAAAAAAGACAAAATTCAGGATCACAACTCAAAGATTAGACAAGACTCTTCCCTTTACTTCTATGGAGATGAATAAAATCATAGGACAGTTTGTTGTTGATAATACTGATGCAAAAGTATCTCTTGAAGAATATGATACAGAGATTTTTATTGAGCTGATTGCAAAGCAGGCCTATATTTTTACAAAAAAGTTTCCCGGACCAGGAGGTCTTCCAGTGGGAACACAGGGAAAAGTATATTCCCTGATAACAGAATCAGAAGACTCTTTTTTAAGCTCAGTTTTGATAATGAAAAGAGGCTGCAGCATAATTCCTGTATGTTATAAAGATTCAGATATTTCAAAAATAAGAAGAACAGTTAAAAAATTAGAAAGGTATCATAATAAAGAATTGAAATTGAAAAAGATCAGCAATATTATTGAGCTGAAATTTAAAAAGATCAAAGCAATTGTATATCCTTATGGACTTGATAACATTACGGAAAAATCCGGAAATATATTAGAATTGTATCCCTTATTAGGATACGATCTAAAAAACTCAGAGATTTTTAAAAATGAAAATACAGCTTGAAAAGGACAATAGGACAATTGAAAAGAAATATTCAGGAAAAGTATCTAATCTTTTAAAAGAGCTTGATATAAATCCTGTTACAGTGATTGTCTTGAGAGATCAAGAGATTCTGACAACACAGGATTCTCTTAGGGATTCTGATGAGGTAATTATATTAAGTGTTATAAGTGGAGGTTGAAAATGCACTGCAGCAGATGCAAAAAAAAACCTGTGATTCTTAAACCCCTATTATGTAAAGATCATTTTATCAGATATTTCGAAAAAAAGGTTCATGATACAGTAAAAAATTTTTCACTGTTATCAAACAAACAGAAAGTAGTTGTTGCAACATCAGGCGGAAAAGATTCTCTCACCTGCCTTTATCTTTTGAAGAAATTTGGCTATGAACCGACTGCCCTAATAATTGATGAGGGAATCAGGGAGTATAGAAAAAAGACACTTGAAGATCTTAAGACTTTTTGTAGGAAATTCAAAATAAATTTAATAAAAAAAGAATTTGAAAAAGAGTTTGGAAAAACACTGGATCAGATCCTTAATTCAAATTCAAAAAATCCATGCACTGTATGCGGCATATTAAGAAGATATCTATTAAATAAATATTCAAAAGGATTTGATGTGATTGCTACAGGGCATAATCTTGATGATGAGGCACAGGCAGTTGTCATGAATCTTTTGAGGAATAATTCTGATCTCTTGTTCAGGCTTGGGCCTGTTTCCGGGAATAAAAATGTTGACAAGTTCACAAAAAGGATAAAACCGCTGTATTTCTGTTCAGAAAAAGAGATCAAGATCTATTCGATTTTAAACAAGATAACTTCAAGGTTTACAGAATGCCCTTATGTAGAAGAGGCATATAGGATGAAAGTGAGGGATTTTCTAAATGATTATGAACAGAAAAAACCAGGGACAAAGAAAAACATCATAGAATCATTTTTAAGCATGAAAAAGAACTATGTTTCTGAAACTAAAGAAAATACTTATTGCGAGAGATGTGGTGAGCCCAGTGCCTCGGATATATGCAACACATGCAAACTGATAAAAGAGATTAAGCTAAAGGTGTAGATTTATGTTTGTAGATATAGTTTTTCCAAAGAACAATGAAAAAGAATTCATAAAGACAGCAAAGAGGCTAAAGACAAAAGCCCTTTTGTTTATCTATCCGGATCTTAAAGAGCCTTTTGAAGAAAAGGATGTAAAGATTTTTACAGGTGTCAAATGTGGTTCTCAAAATAAATTGAATAAATATTATAAAAAGACAAGCATAATCATTTCGGAAAACACAAAACGAGGGATGCTTACAGATAAAAGAGTTAATCTTTTTTTTAATTTTGAAAACAAGTTTAAGAAAGATTCCCTGCATTACAGGAGATCAGGAATAAACCATATTACAGCAAAAATCATTTCTGAAAAGCAAAAGTTTTATACTCTGTCTTTTTCAAATATCCTGAATAACAAAGAGGACCCTAAACTTTTCGGAAGATATATGCAGAATGCGATGTTGCTCGCAAAGTATAGATGTAACGTGATTGCAGCAAGCTTTGCAGAGGACCCATGGGAGATGCGTTCTGAAAAGCATCTTGTTTCAGCAGCAAAATCTCTGGATTTTTCAGGAAAGCAGCTTAAGGAAGGGAAAGAAAAGTTTTTTAGGTTTCTGGAAAGGAAATGAATGCATTATTATTTTTTAGTAATTCAAGAGTCTCTATTGATAAAATTATTTTTATTTTTACTAATTATTGTTACATTAATATCTTCTTTAAATTTTTTATTTGTATCTCCATTAAAATAACATAATTATTTTTGATTTTTAACAGAGAATACAATTCATTGAATCAATTGGTTAAAGTGAGGAACGGTTCTCTTAGCAACCGTAAGATTTTACAAGAGCGTGTCAATAATCTCATATAGGAGAAGGTTGTAATAAAAAACATTTGTAAACATAGTCAAACAGAAAGTTACATCAAAGATTGATTCCTTCCAGAAAACAATAAAACAAAAATTTTATAAACTTCTATTTTCTAACTTTAATTAAGTTTTTGAAAAGAGGTGTTACAATGGCCGATTTTATAACAATAGAGCAGATAATACTGTCAATAATAATTGGAACCTTAGCAGCAATAGTGTATAGTTTAAGGATTCTTGTACTTCTGGAAAGAAGAATTGCAAGAATGGATTTAAATATTGAAAAAATGACACAGGCTATTGCAAAAGAAGAGATAAAGATCGAAAAAGAAGAAAGAGAGATTGAAAAACAACTAAAAAAGAAAACCAAAAAAAAGAAAAAGAAGAAGAAGAAAAAAAAGAAAAAATAAATTTTTTTCTTAATTAATCAGAATGGGAGGGAAATCTGTTAATATTGATTATAAATCATTTGAATTAAAAACAAAAGCAGGAATAGACTATCTTTATTCTTCATATATTAATTCTTTGCAGTATGAAAAGCTGCATGCAGTAAGTACAGCACTTCTTGACAATAATTCTCATAATCCCTTCCTAAAAAATTCATTAAAATTATTTTTTTTTAAAATTGATTCTGAAGAAAAAATAAATAATATAAAAAAAAACAAACTTGCACTTGATAAGATCCACCATCTCTCTTCAAAAGAGATATCAGAATTTGGTGTAAAAAAGATAAAGAAAGGATCCTGTATTTTTATTCCCTATCTTTCTTATGAAATAGATTCTATATTAAATACATTAAAAAAAAGAAATAGAAAATTCTCTATAAATACTATTGAGCATCGTCCTTTTAAGTCAGGAGAAATAATAAAGGATAAATTCCAATGTGAAAACATAAGAGTTAATGTGTTTCATGATTTGTTTTTTTCGTATGCATTAAAAAACTGTGATCTTTGCATGATTCCTGCAATGGCATATATTAACGAGGAATATGTGGTATATCCCGGAACAGAAGCAATTTCTGTGTCTGCAAAAAAAAGACATGTTCCTGTTTATGTATGTGCCAGTGCTTTTAAATCTGCTGATAAGATAACAATAGAATCATTATTACAACAAAGAATAATAAAAGATAAAGGAGAACATCCCAAATATGAGATAATGACAAATGAGAATATTCATGGAGTAATAACAGAGACAGGAATTTATCCTTCAGATCATATTACTGAAGAGCATGAAAGATTTTTTCAAAAATTATTCAAATCCTTCCCCGATAAATTCCTTTAGACTGAGTCCTTTTAAAATAGCATTCCTCTTGTTTATCACATAGCTCTTTTTTGTTTCCCGCAGGTCTTCAATATTTAAAAAAAACCAGGACGTTCTAAAGAACTTTACAGCAATCCAGGGCTCTGCCCCGAAATATTCTGAAAAATTTTTGAGCTGCTTTACCTCGTCTTTAGGAAAATATTTTTTATCATCTTTTGTAACCTTGCACTCAATTGCCACTTTTCTTACAATATTGCTTGCAAGAATATCCGGGGCAGGAAAATGCATGCTTCCTGAGCCCGCAGTTCTTAAAGCACACCATTTACCAGTTCCCCAGAATTTGTGGATAAGATCTCTTTCTGCATCAATGCCTTTTTTTTTCCTGCTCATTTTTTAAGAGATAATAACTGAATACTCCTGTCAGATTTGAGATAATGAAACTATACAGAGAAAATAAAAGGCTTAGATTTATAATAGTATCCATGCCCGGGATATCTTTATATCTTATCAGCATGATTAGGATGATTATTGCAACCTCCATTCCTTTTGTGATGTTTAATGAGATAAATAGCTTTTCTTTAAAATTGAAATCAGAACCGAAAAGAGAGAGATTAACAGAAATTATCCTGACAACCAAGTATGCCAAAAAGATGAGGCTTCCCCTTAAAATATATCTGAATTCAATCATCATAATTGTGCCAACAAGAATAAAAACAAAAATATTAAAGATATAGCTAAACACTGATGCAAATCTTTCAAGCTCAAGCTTATGCTTAATATGAAAATTCCCGAATATCAATGCAAACACAGTAAGGCTTAAAACACCTGAAGCATTAATGTGCTCTGAAAAAATGAAAGTTACAATACTTCCTGTAAGTACAATCAGATATGAAAGCTCTTGTTTTAATTTTGTATTTAAGATTATGAGCATAATGTATCCAGAAATTAAACCGATGACAATCCCAAACAAAATCTGCTTAAAAAAAAGCAGTATTTCATTGCCTAAAAAAATTGATTGTCCCTGAACCAAAGCTTGCATGTAATTCAATAAAATCAAAGGAGCAATTAAAGTTAATGGCCTGTTAAGAAGAGATTCAATCTCTAAAAGTTTGATAGTTTTATTATTTTTTTTAATATCTGAAGTTTCAAGTGTCAAAGGATGATCTATTCCGTAGATAAGACAGGAAATGCTTAATGCTAAAATAAAAGAAAAATAATTGCTGGAATTAAGATCAAAATAAAAATAAACCAAAGCAGTTATAACAGCAACCGTAAGGATAAAGTTCAAGAGCACAAGCTTCATTCCGTTTGAAGAGAATTTTTCAATTTCTTTGAATTTTAATTTGACTGTGCTGTCAAATATTGTTATGACCATAGCTAAGGTTGAAATGATAATTATTGCATTCTTGGGAAAAGTGATAAGGCCAAATGTGCCGAGAAGCATGCCTGAAAATACAAGAAACATAACATTTGATATCTTAAGCTTATTTGCAAGAGCTGATACAAGAGTTCCTAAGAGAAGGATCATAGACAGATAAACAAGATAAAGTTCTTCCATGAAAATTCTAAGAAGAAAACCATTAATAAATTTTGTTATCGATTTTCAGATCTCAACATTCATGAAATCATAAGCACATCTTGTGTTTGGAAAATAAGTTTTTGCTTCACTGCATATCTCTTCAGTGGATTTGTATCTTTGAGAGAAATGAGTAAGAATCAATTCATTGACATTATTTCTTGAAGCAATTAAAGCTGCTTGTTTTGCTGTAAGATGCATATATTCCATTGCTTTTTCCTGTAGGCTGGAGACATAAACTGCTTCAGCAATTAAAAGATCAGCATCTTTTGCTATTTTATCACAATTGCTGCAAATCAGAGTATCAAGAATAATCGATAATTTTTTGCCTTCTACAATATATGTCGCATCTTTTGGATCAATTGTTTTTCCTTTCCATCTGATTTTTTTATTCTCCTGGAGTTTTCCAAGAAGAGGTCCTTCTGGAATACCCAATTTTTTAATATAATCTAGTTTTATTCTTCTCCTGTCCTTTTCTTTTAAAAAATACCCTAAGGATCTTACGCTGTGTTCAAGCCCATAGACTTTTATTACAAGTTCTTTATCTAAGACTAATCCTTCCTGTTCTGCTTCAATGATCTTATGAGAAAACCCAATCTCAAAATCAAATGCTTCTGTCATTTTTTTTAATTTTTCTTTTGTCCCAACCGGCCCATAAATATAGAGGGTATCTTCATACTCGCTGTTATTTAATGTCTGAATCAGTCCAGGAAGACCAAAAACATGGTCTCCGTGCCAATGCGTTAACAATATCCTTGAGATCATTGAGGGCCTGATATTTGCGTGTCTCATCTGTCTCTGTGTCCCCTCACCGCAGTCGACAAGGATACCTTCTTTCAGATATTTAATAAAAATTGAAGTGTGGTTTCTCTCTTTTGTCGGAACCATGCTTGAAGTTCCAAGAAATGTAATTTTCATAAAGAACAGTAAAAAACAATTGTTTTTATAATTAATCAAAAATCGCAAGAAACAAAATTTGATAGGAAATCTTTTTATAATATGCCTTATTTTTTTCTCTTATGCCAAGAAAGAAAAAAGAAAAGGAACAGGATGCACAGGAAAAAGAACAGGAAGAGCCAATACTGGCTAAATTTTTTCAGGAGCAGATAATCACTGAAGATTCTGATGCTGCCAGAGAATTATATAACCAGAGCAGATACGGAATAATTGAAAACAACAAAGTCTATTTGTCCTTGGCTGAGGCGCTTTATCTATTGGAAAAAAATAAGATCGAGGTCTATGACGGAAGACGGCATAAATTAACTTATGAAGAATTCTTAAAAAAAGCACAAAGGCTTGAACCAAATTTTTTTATAAGATACGCAGTCTATAAAGATATGAGAAACCGCGGTTACATTATAAAGACCGCATTAAAATTCGGAGCGGATTTTCGTGTTTACGATCGCGGAATAAAGCCCGGAGAGGATCATGCAAAATGGATTGTATTTCCTGTACATGAGGGTTCAACACTGACATGGCATGATTTTTCTGCAAAAAACAGGGTTGCACATTCTACAAGAAAGAAATTATTGATTGGAGTTGTTGATGCAGAGCTTGATACAACTTACTATGAGATTACCTGGAAGAGACCCTAATAAAAAAACTGAAAACAAAGTTTTCAGTTTTAATACTCTTTATTTAAGTTTTATCTCACAAAAAGTCTTTCTTTTTTAAAACCATAACTCAACTTCTCAGTTTAATTTTATTAAACCAAAGATTAATATATATGTAATGTATGATGTCGTAATACTTTGTATGAGTTTATAAGATGAGGGAGGTTTAATAAATGAATATTGCAACACTTAAAGAAATAAAAGACAATGAAAATAGAGTTGGCTTAACACCCCAAGGGACAGAAAAACTTACACAAAAAAATCATCAGGTTATTGTGCAAAAAAATGCAGGAAACGGAGCAGGATTTAGTAATAAAGAATATATAGATGCAGGCGCAGAGATATTAGATGACCCCAAAGAGATAGTTAAAAAATCAGATATTCTTGTAAAGGTCAAAGAACCGTTAGAATCAGAATATGGGTTGTTGGAGTTATTTAAAGGAAAAACATTGTTTACATATCTTCATTTATCTGGAGTACCAAAATCACTTACAAAAAAATTATTAGAGAACAGGATAACCGGGATAGCTTATGAAACAGTAGAAAATAACGGTACATTGCCTCTGCTTGCTCCCATGAGTCAGGTTGCGGGAGTTCTTGCAATCCAATATGGTGCGGAATATCTCCAGAAAAAATACGGGGGCAGGGGAATTACATTAGGAAGAATCGATAATACACCAACTGCAAAAGTGATTGTTATCGGAGGAGGGGTTGTCGGATGCACATCTGCAGCAACAGCTGCAGGCATGGGTTCTTCAGTTAAACTATTTGAAATTGATGATGAGAAAATAAAAAAATTAAAGGAAAAATATTCAGAATATGAAAACATTGAGATAATCAAGTCAAGTTCGGAGACAATATCAGAAAATATCAAGGATGCGGATCTTGTTGTTGGCGCAGTTCTTATCGCAGGCGCAAAAGCCCCTGTTGTTGTAAACAAAGATATGGTTCACTCAATGAAAAAGGGATCAGTAATTGTTGATGTGGCAATTGATCAGGGAGGATGTGTTTTTGGGTCATGCCCTACATCCCATACAAATCCTATATGTACAAAAGAAAACGGGATAATCTATTGTTGTGTTCCCAATATGCCGGGCCAGGTTGCGTTACAGTCAACACAGGCTCTTACAAATTCAACCCTTCCGTATCTGATTAAATTAGCTGATAAAGGAATGGCTGCATTAAAAACTGATCCTGGATTTTTAAAAGGATTAAACACATATAATGGAAAAATTGTAAATAAGGTTATTGCAAAAGATCTTGATATGATGGATCTTTATCAGGAAATTAACTAATAGAAATGATCAGTATAGGATTGTTTGAATCTTTCAGCTGATTCCTGATATATCTTTGAAAATGAGAGAACTTTATATACTGCAAGGTCTCTAACAATTCCAACAGGTTTTTTATTTTCGTCAATTAGTACAAATCTTGTTATCTTATGTTTTTGGAATTTAGACATTGTATCTTCAAGAGAACTTTCTTTATCAAGAAAAATAACAGGTGAGGACATAATATCTTGTGCAGAAAAGGGCTCAACATTTTTTTCTTTATTTACTAATCTTAAAATATCTCCTATTGTAACGATTCCGACAACATTGTCTTTTTTATCTTTTACCAGAACAGAACCTATGTTTTTAGCCTGCATTATATCTGCTATTTTATAGACAGGATCATTAATATAGAAAAAATACAGTTTTTTTCTTGCAATATCATAAGCAGTCTTTTCCATCATATATAATTATAAATAATAATATATTAATAAAATTATTTAATTAGTATAAAAAAGCTGGCTGCTTATTTTATACTACAAACATAAGAGAAAAGTCCTTCTATTTGTGAAAGTTTGGTTATTTTGTAAAGTTTCTTTCTAAGAGAATTATCAATTATTACTCCTCTTCTCTGCAGACCGGAAGATAATCTGCTGTAGAGTTTTTTTCCTTCAACAATGATTAGTTTATTCTTGGTATTTATTTTTTCTAGCTCTTCAATGATTTTCTGTTTGGTAGACTTAACCATATTTTTTTAAAGCATCATCAATGATTTTGTTGTGGTCAAAAACAAGATTAGGCATGGCATCAGCAGGAAAAATTTCAGCCGATCTTGCATCATCACCTGAACGAAGTTCTCCGGTTCCCTCTGCTGTAAATGCAATAGTGATTGTATGGCCTCTCGGATCTCTGTCCGGCTCAGAATAAGCCTTCATTTGTTTGAGAGAACTTAGTGCAAGATTTGTTTCTTCTTTGGTTTCTCTTCTAGCCGCATCTTCAAGAGATTCATTATATTCAACAAAGCCTCCTGGAAGAGCCCAGCCTATAGGAGGATTTTTTCTTTTGATTAATACAATTCCGTTTTTATACCTGACTATAACATCAACACTTATCCTTGGCTGTTTGTTCATAAAATAATGCAAAAAGATTAAAGATATAAAGATTATTTTTTTGCCAAAAGAATTCATAATAGGATCACCAATCATTTTAAATTTTAATTTTACTTTTTAATAGTATCATGGATACCAGAGAGATTAGCAAAAGACTTCTTTATTATAAAAAAAAAGATATAAGAGAGGCAATAGTTGAAAGTGCTGATTCAAGAGAAGTCGGAATTAGATTTTGGAAAGGCGGGTTTGGTAAAAGACCGGATGTACTTATGCATTCTGGGGATGTTTTGGAATTAATAAAAAAAGGAGTCTCTTCCTTTCATATATCTGAAGAAAAATGGGAAGATCCTTTGCTTCTTTCTACTTCAATGGCAAAACATGAAATTAACAAACTAAGAACAGGATGGGATCTTGTCCTTGATATTGATTTTCCGGTGTGGGAATTTTCAAAATTAACTGCTGATTTTTTTATAAGGGCGTTAAAAGATCACGGCGTTAACTCCATCTCCTGTAAATATTCTGGAAATAAAGGATTTCATATAGGAGTTCCGTTCAGCTCTTTTCCTAAAAAGGTTGGTTCAATAAAAATAAAAAATTGGTTTCCAGAGGGACCCAGAAGAATAACACAGTATTTGTTAGATTATATTGTAAAGGTTTCAGGGGAAATGATAAAAGAAAAAGATGGAAAAATTATTTTTGATAATAGATATGAATATTCTATAAATGATCTTTCAAAGACATTGGGAGTAAATCCAAAAGATTTGACATACAAATCTGAATGTGTTCGTTGCGGTAATAAAAAACAAGGTGAAAAGGGAATAGAATCAGAATTTATCTGTCCCAATTGCCGAAGCCGAGAGATTTCTGAGAATAATGAAAAATTCAGAGTCTGTCAAAAATGCAAAGTATTGATGAAAAAATATCTACATTCTAATATGAAATGTGAAAAATGCGGGAGCAAGGACTTTAAGGAGATTACAAAATTCAATCCTTTTTCTGTTATTCAGATTGATACACTTTTAATTTCATCAAGACATCTTTTCAGATCTCCATATAGTCTCCATGAGAAATCAGGATTAGTCTCTTTACCAATAAATCCAGAAAAAGTAATGAGTTTTTCAAAGGAGATGGCTGCACCGGAAAAAGTGTCTGCTGATAAAAAATTTATTTTTCTTGGAGATGAAAAGGATAACACTAACAAAGCAAAAAATCTTGTTTTACGGGCGATGGATTATAAACCTGATATTTCTGCTGCACATGAAAAGTTCGACAGAAGAGAGCAATACGATATTCCTGAAGAAGCAATTTCTGAAAAATTTTTTCCTCCATGCATTATTAAAATACTTAATGGTATGGAGGATGGAAGAAAAAGAGCTCTATTTGCCCTATTTAATTTTTTAAACTGCGCAGGCTGGAATAAAAAAGCTATTGCTGAAAAGATAAATAAATGGAATAATAATAATACTGAAAAACTAAGAGTAAATTATATTAATTCTCATATTAATTATCATAGCAAGAGATCTGAAAAATTTCCACCTCCCAACTGCAAAGAATTTTATCAGGATATGCAGGTCTGTTTTCCCGATAGGATTTGCAAAAGAATTAAAAATCCCGTTGCCTATCCGAAAATAAAAATCAAATTTCAAAAATCCAAAAAAAAGAGATCAAAAAAATGAGGATACCAAGATATGAACACAAAGGAAAAAATGGAAAAGTCTTGGTTGTAGGAGGAAGCAGAGATTATACAGGTGCTGTGATTCTTTCTGGAATAGCTGCTTTAAGAACAGGAGTGGATATTGTAACAGTTTGTGCACCAGAAGATGTTGCGTGGGCAATCAACTCTTATTCACCAGACTTAATTACCAAAAAATTTATTGGAAATTGCCTTGATATTACACATGCAAACGAGATTATTTCTTTATCTGAAAACTATGATTCAATTCTGATTGGCAATGGCCTGGGAATACAAAAGGATTTTGTAAATAAGATCATAAGATCTGTTGATAAGATAAAAGTAATTGATGCAGATGCCCTAAAGGTTGTGAATATATCTTTGCTTAAAGACACTATTTTTACACCACATGTAAAAGAATTTGAAGTACTTTTTAATAATTCTCTTCCCGGAGTAGAATTCAGATCAAGAGAGCATAATATTAATGAGATCCAGAGAATCCTGAATAATAATGTAATGCTTCTGAAGGGACGGGTTGATATGATTTTTAATAATGAAAAAATCCATAAAAACAAGACAGGAAACAATTCTATGACTATCGGTGGCACTGGAGATATTTTAGCAGGGTTGTGTGCAGGATTTGCAGCGCAGACAAAGGATCTGTTCTGGAGTGCAAAAAAAGCTGCTTATGTAAATGGAAAGACAGGAGAACATCTCTCAAAACACAGGGGAAATACATATTTGGCAAGTGATATGCTGGAAGATTTGTGGAGATTCATTAAATAAAAAAACTGAGACAAGTTCAATTTTTTATTGAACTATAGCAGTAAATTTTCCTAAGAATCATTGCGCAATATCGGGAAACTCCAGAAACATTTATAAACAACTTATATTTTCTTGAACTCACTAATCAAGTTAGATGAATTTGATTGAGTAAACTGACCTGAAAAGATGTTCTTTAGCTTTTCTAAAAAAGAATATTAAAAATAGGTCATTTGAAAAAAAAGAAAAAACTATTTAATAGACTAAAAAATGCCGAATAAAAGAAAACCAAGATCAGGATCATTGCAGTTTTGGCCAAGAAAGAGAGCTAAAAGAAGCTTTCCTAGATTAAGGAATTTTCCAAAAAATAACGATTCTGGGTTATTAGGTTTTGCAGGTTATAAAGTTGGCATGACACATATCATTGCAATTGAAAATAATAAAAATTCACCAAACAAAGGAAATGAAGTTTCAATACCAGTAACAATTATTGAATGTCCTCCTATAAAAATAGCTGCAGTAAGATTTTATAATAGATCATCAGTTCTGAAAGTTGCAAATGAAATCTGGGCAAAACCAGACAAAGAATTGGCAAAGAAACTTAATCTGTCCAAAAAAAAGGGCAATGCAAAAAAAGAATTAGAAGAAATTAAAGCAGGAGATTATGATGAACTGAAAGTTTTGGTTTATACACAGCCCAGAATGACAACAATCGGAAAAAAGAAACCTGAACTTTTTGAGTTGGCTTTGGGAGGAAATATTGAGGAACAGTTCAATTATGCTAAAGAAAATCTCGGAAAGGAAATTATTATCGAGGATGTTTTTAAAGAAGGAGAATTAACTGATATACATGCAGTAACAAAAGGCAAAGGATTTCAGGGACCTGTAAAAAGATTTGGGATTGCAATAAGGCAGCATAAATCAGAAAAAGCAATACGAAATCCTGGTTCATTAGGACCTTGGCAGGGACATGCTCATATTATGTGGAGAGTTCCTCATGCAGGAAAAATGGGATATCATCAGAGGACTGAATATAACAAACAGATACTTAAAATATCAAAAGATGTTTCAGAAATTGAGCAAATTGGCGGATTTTTAAGATATGGAAAAATAAATAATACATATCTGTTGATGAAAGGAAGCATTCCCGGAACAAAAAAGAGATTTGTTGCGATGACAAAACCAATGCGCCCTAATAAAAAGGTTCCAAAGGATGCGCCTGTAATAACCTACATCAGTAAAAGTTCAAAACAGGGAATATAATAAAATGAAGCAAAAGATATTATCAATTAAAGGAAAGCAGAAGGGTGAAATTAAACTTCCTTTGCAGTTTGAAGAGCAGATCAGACCGGATTTAATCAAACGTGCAGTTTTAGCAATATACAGCCACAAAAGGCAGAATTACGGAGCTGATCCTGAAGCAGGTAAAAAACATTCATCATATGTGTCAAAAAGACGACGTGATTATAAAACATCTTATGGATACGGAATTTCAAGGGTTGCAAGAAAAATCATGAGCAGGAGAGGAACGCGGTTTAATTGGGTTGGTACCAAGTCACCCCAGACAGTCGGAGGAAGAAGAGCACATCCTCCGAAACCAGAAAAAAAATGGGCTCAGAAACTTAATAAAAAAGAGCGGAAAAAAGCAATAAGATCTGCTCTTTCTGCATCTGTAAACAAAGAGTGGGTTATAAAAAGAGGACACATTGTCAAAGATTATCCATTAATTGTTGAAGATTCCCTTGAAAAAATTTCAAAAACAAAGGATGCTTTGGAATTAATGGAAAAATTAGGTCTTGAAAAAGAACTTGAACGTGTTAAAGAAAGAAAGATAAGAGCAGGCAGGGGAAAATTAAGAGGAAGAAAATATAAATCTAAAAAAGGTCCGCTGTTTGTTGTTTCAGAAAAATGCAATTTTATTGACGCAATAAAAAACATACCAGGTGTTGATGCTGCAATAGTCAGAAACTTAAATGCAGAACTTTTAGCACCCGGAACATATTGCGCAAGACTTGTTATTTTTTCACAAAAAGCAATAAATGAAATTGCTGGAAAACAACTTTTTACAGAAAAAACCCTGAAAAAAAAGACTAAGAATAAAAAATGAACATAGTTAAATATCCTTTATCAACTGAAAAGTCAATCAGATTAATGGAATCAGAAAACTCCCTTATTTTTATTGTTGATACAAAGGCCACAAAGCAGGAGATTAAAAAGGCAGTCGAGAAAATGTTTGGTGTAAAAGTTGTTAAGGTTAACACCTCAATCTCACCAAATTATAAAAAAAAGGCTTATATAAGATTTTCAGATGAAACACCTGCAATAGACATAGCTACACAACTGGGATTAATGTAAAAAAAAGGTTGAAACTAATGGGAAAAAATATCATTCAGCAGGCAAGAGGAAAAGGAGGACCCACCTACAGGGCTCCAGGATTCAGGTACAAGGCAAAGGTAAAATATCTGAAAGATGCAAAAATCGGTCTTGTGAAAGATATTGTTAAATGCCCGGGCCACTCTGCTCCGTTACTAAAAATAAGGTATAATAACAACAAAGAAAATTTTTTAATTGCAGCCGAGGGAATAAAGGTCGGAGATGAGGTAAGTTCAGGAGAAAACGCAGAGATTCAGAAAGGAAACATTGTACCATTGAAAAATATCCCTGTAGGCACCCAAATTTTTAATATTGAGAAAGTTCCCGGAGACGGAGGCAAGTTTGTTAGAAGCGGCGGGAGTGTTGCAAAAATTGTTGCAAAAAAACAGGGAAAAGTTATGGTAGAGCTGCCTTCAAAAAAACAAAAATCATTTAACAGGAATTGCAGGGCAAGCATCGGAAGAATTGCAGGATCCGGAAGAAAAGACAAGCCTTTCCTTAAGGCAGGTAAAAAACATTATTATATGAAATCAAGAAACAAATTATATCCAAAAATCAGTGGTGGTGCAGTAAACGCAGTTGATCATCCATTCGGAACTTCAAGATCATCAAAGAAGAGGGGTTCAACAGTAGCACCGAGAAATGCACCTCCTGGAAGAAAAGTTGGAAAAATAAGACCCAAAAAGACAGGTAAAAAAAGGTAAAAAAATGGCAAAGAAAGAATTTACATATCGCGGAAAAACAATTGACGAATTAAAAAAAATGTCTCTTCTGGAATTTGCTGAATTACTTCCTTCAAGACAGAGAAGAAAGATTAAGAGAGGAATTAGTGAAGAGCAAAAAAAAGTGCTTGAAAAAATCAAATTACAGGATAAAAATATCAGGACACATTGCAGAGATATGATTGTTGTTCCTGAAATGGTGGGTCATATGATTAAGATTTATACAGGAAAACAATTTGTTCCGATAACAATTCAGAATGAGATGCTTGGGCATTATATCGGTGAATTTGCTCAGACAAGATCAAGTGTTGCTCATAACGCACCCGGAGTAGGTGCAACAAGAAGCAGCGCAGCAATATCAGTAAGATAAAAATGAATTATAAACTAAGCTACCAGGAACTTCAGGAAAACATGGCTTATGCCTTGGGTTTAAATTTAAGTATTTCAACAAAAAAGGCAGTTGAAATTTGTAACTATATCAGAAATAGATCTGTAATAAAAGCTAAAACCCTGCTTGAAGAGACAATCCAAAAAGAGAGGCCTGTACCAATGAAAAGATTTAACAGAGATACAGCACATAAAAAAAGAATAGGTCCGGGTAAGTATCCTGTAAAGGCAGCAAAAGAGATTTTAAATGTCATAAAAAGTGCTGAGTTTAATGCTTTACAAAAAGGACTCAGCACTCATCATTTAAAAATTGTTCACATCAAAGCTAATAAAGCTCAAACACCCTGGCGTTATGGCAGACAAAGAAGAAGAAAAACGAAAAGAACACATATCGAAGTTGTAGTCGGGGAAAAAAAACCAGCTAAGAAACAAAAGTCAGATAAAAGGTGATATTTTTTGATAGAAAGAGATATAATAACTCAAAAATTTAAGGAATTTCGGATAAAGGAATTTATAAATGATTCCCTGAGAGGGGCCGGACTCAGCCACTCTAAGATCCAGAAAACGCCTTTGGGAGAAAAGATAGTTATTTATGCATCTAAACCAGGACTTGTAATTGGTTCAGGCGGATCAAATATTAAAGAATTAACAAGAGAACTAAAAAAAAATTTTGATCTTGAGAATCCACAAATTGAGATAAATGAGATAAAGGAACATAATCTTGTTGCTCAGATAGTAGCAGAAAGGATTGCAGTATCTCTTGAGAGATATGGTCCGGTAAGATTCAAGGGAATCGGACATTCAGTGATGGGAGATGTGATTGAAGCAGGTGCTCTTGGTGTAGAGATATTAATTTCAGGAAAAATACCAAGCTCAAGAGCAAGGACATGGAGATTTTACCAGGGATATTTGAAGAAATGCGGTGACATTGCCTTAACAAAAGTTGATACAGCTTATGAAATTGCAAAGCTGAAAACAGGAATAGTTGGGGTTAAAGTAAGTATTATGCCGCCGGGAACCCGGCTTCCCGATGATATAGAGATTCAGGAAACTCTTCAGTCTTCTGTTGAAGAAACAGAAGAAAAGGAAGAGGAATTGAAGAAGAAAATAGATGAATCAGAAAAAAAAGAGAAAAAAAGCGAACAAGTAAAAGAAAATGAACAGGGAACTAAAAAATAAGTCAGACCAGGAATTAAAGGACATGCTTCCGGAAATGGAAAAAGAGCTTATGAAACTGAATGCTCAGGTAGCAACTGGTACAACAATCAAAAGTCCGGGCCAGATAAAAAAGATAAAAAAAAACATAGCTAGAATTTTAACCAAACTAAACAAAAACACAAAATGAGCAAAATTTGTACAACATGTGGACTTCCAGAGGAACTATGTGTTTGTGAGAACATTGCAAAAGAGACCCAAAAAATAAAGATATATACAGTGAAGAGAAAATGGGGAAAAAAATACACCTTGATTGAAGGAATAGATGAAAAGCAGATTGATCTTGACGACATCGGAAAAAAATTAAAAGCAAAATTAGCATGCGGCGGAACAGCAAAACAAGGGAAAATCGAACTTCAAGGAGATCACAAACAAAGAGTAAAGGAAATATTGATCGATATGGGATTTCCTCAGGAAAGCATAAGAATCAAATAATGAGTAAAAATCATTATCGAGAAAAGCTTATTGGAGCAGATGCTAAAATAGCATTTGACAATAAGAATTTCAAGGGAAAGATAATTGATGAAACAAAAAACACAATTTCCCTTAAGACACCAGATAATAAAATCAAGAAATTCATAAAAAAAAATATCAAAATCAAATTAAAAAACTCAATAATTGATGGAAAGTATATCACAAGAAGAATTGAGGATAGAATTAAAAAGTGAGTTATATGGCAAAGAAAAAAACTAAAAAAAATAAAGAAAAGGAATGCAAAGATGATAATTGTCCTATTCATGGAACTCTCAGTTTAAAAAAGACACAGTTTAAGGGAATTGTAACAAGCAGTAAATCTCAGAAAACAGCAACTGTTGAGAGATGGAGAAGAATATATATTCCTAAATATGAGAGGTATCTCAAACAAAAATCAAAAATCAGGGCGCATAATCCAAGCTGCATAGATGCAAAAGAAGGAGATGTTGTAAAAATTGCAGCATGCAGGCCCTTATCAAAAACAAAAAAATTTTGCGTTGTTGAAAAGATAGTAAAAAAATGAAATCTGTAAAATCAAGGATAACAGCAGCTCTTCCAATCGGTAGCAAAATACCGACATGTGATAATTCAGGAGCTAAGATAATTGAACTGGTTTCAGTTGAGGGTTTTAAAGGAGTAAAAAGAAGAAAGCCTTCAGCAAGAATAGGTGACCTTGTTCGTGCGTCAGTAAAAAAAGGCAAGCCCGAGATGATGAAGCAGCTTGTTTATGCTGTGATTGTAAGACAGAAAAAAGAGTACAAGAGGCCTGACGGGACAAGGATTAGTTTTGAAGATAATGCAGCAGTTGTTTTAAAAGATGAGAAAGGCAGTCCAAAAGGAACAATTTTTAAAGGACCCATTGCAAAAGAGGCTTGCGAAAGGTGGCCTAGTGTCTCAAAGACTGCAAGTATAATAATATGATCAAAAATGAAAACAAAATTTAACAGAGATTGGAAAAAATCAGAAAATCAGGGCAAGAAAAGGAAGTACAAAATTAATGCACCTAATCATATTAAATCAGGATTTATATCCAGCCATCTGTCAGAAAAATTAAGAGAAAAATTTAACAAAAGGGCAGCAAGAGTAAGAAAGGGAGATACTGTTAAGATTATGAGAGGTCAGTTCAGCGGAAAAACCGGAAAAGTAGAAAGGATTGATGTTAAGAGGGAGAGAGTCTATATTGCAGGAGTTGAAATTCATAAAAAAGACGGCTCAAAATCATTTTATCCGGTGCATCCCTCCAAAATTTTGATTACAGATTTGGTTTTAGATGATAAAAAACGAAAGAATGCGTTAGAAAGAAAACAGGAGAAATAAAAATGGGAAAAAAACACATGAAGACACAGACTGCACCAGTGACATGGAAAATTAAGAGGAAGAGCAGCAAGTTTGTAGTAAGACCAAATCCAGGCAAATCTTTCAGATTAAGTATGCCGCTCTCT
Source organism: Candidatus Woesearchaeota archaeon (assembly GCA_014729915.1). Classification (GTDB taxonomy): domain Archaea; phylum Nanobdellota; class Nanobdellia; order Woesearchaeales; family GW2011-AR15; genus WJJD01. The sequence goes on from WJJD01000176.1 coordinate 22,243, forward strand.
TTAATATTCAAGAATCTTTTAAAGTACTGCAAGACTACAAAAGAAGTAAAAAGTATCCTGCAGGACAAAAAGGTGATTGTTGACGGGAGCAGGAGAAAAGATTATAAATATCCTGTAGGACTGATGGATGTCATATCTCTTCCAGTGTCAGATAAGCATTTCAGATTGTTTTTAGATAAGAACGGAAATATTACAGTAATTGAAATCAAGAAAAAAGAAGCAAAATTGAAACCGTGTAAGATAACAAATAAATCTGTTTTAAAACAGGCTAAGATACAATTGAATTTTTCAGACGGAAGAAACTTAATTTTAAAGAAAGATGATTATAATGTCGGGGATACATTACTGATTGAATTGCCCGGACAAAAAATAAAAGATCATTTTAAACTGAAAAAAGGAAATTATACTTATCTTACAGGCGGAAAAAATGCCGGTAGCCACGGAATAATAAATAAAATAGAAGATGATATTTTGGTTGTTGAAAGCCCAGTTAAAAAAAAAATAAGGACAGATAAAAAATATTCATTTATATTAGGAAAAAAGAAATCATCAATAGAATTACCGAAATTAAAATGAACCCGATGAAAAAAATCAGGATCGAGAAAATTACACTAAATATAGGATCTGGTGCAGATCAGAATAAACTGAAGAAGGGGATGAAGCTTATTGAGAACCTTACCGGGAAAAAACCTGTAAAAACTCTTGCAAAAAAAAGGATTCCGACATGGAATACAAGACCTGGTCTTCCTGTGGGATGCAAGCTTACCCTTAGAGGGAAAAAAGCCGAGAAACTTATTAAAAGGCTGCTTTCTGCAAGAGAAAACAGAATAACCGAGAGTTGTTTTGATGAGAACGGAAATGTTAGTTTCGGAGTTCCGGAATATATTGAGATTCCTGAAATGAAATATGATCCTGAGATAGGGATTATGGGTCTTCAGATATCAGTTACACTTGAAAGGCCCGGATTCAGGATAAAGCGAAGAAAAAATAAAAAGAAAAAAATCGGTAAATCTCACAAGATTTCAAAAAATGAAAGTATAGACTTTTTTAAAGAAAAGTTTAACATCATAATGGAGGAAAAATAAATATGACTACAAGCGATTATAAAAAAGTTCTAAAGCAGATAAAATCTAAACCTGCAAAGGTTAAAAAATTTAAAAAACACAATCTTCCGAAAGAAAGATCCTGTGGAAGAGCTAATGCTAAGTGCGGGAGATGCGGAAGAACCGGAAACGGCGGTCATGTTGGAAAATACGGTCTTGATTTGTGCAGGTGTTGTTTTAGGGAAGTTGCTACTAGTCTTGGTTTTAAGAAATTTAGCTGAATAATAAAAAACGTGATAAAAAATGACTATGAATGATTTGCTCTCAAATGTACTATCTCATATTTCAAATGAGGATTCAATGGGAAGAACATTTATCAATGTTAGATACAATTCCAAGCTGATAAGAAATGTTCTTTTAATCCTTCAGGATAATAAATACATTGGTTCATTTAAAGAGATTGATGACAATAGGGGAGGAAGATTAAAAATAAATCTTTTGGGAAAAATTAACAAATGCGGTGCTATAAAACCCAGGTTTAATGTAAAAGTAGAGGATTATGAAAAGTTTGAAAAGAGATTTCTTCCAGCTTATGGGTTTGGTCTTTTGATAGTATCAACAAATAAGGGTGTGATGACACAGGAAGAAGCTAAAAAAAAGGGCATTGGAGGAAAACTATTAGCTTTTGTATATTGATTAAAAATGGCAAAAAGAGATATCGAAGAAATTATTGAACTTCCCGAAGATATAAAGGTTGAAGAAAATCAAGGAGTCTACTCAGTTTCAGGACCTAAAGGACAGGTAAAGAGAGCATTTAGGTCTCCCAATATTGAGATTAAGCTGGAGAAGGATAAGATTATCCTGCTTGCAAAAAACGCTTCAAAAAAGCACAAAGCAATATTAAACACTTACAGAGCCCATCTTAAAAATATCATAAACGGAGTAAACCAGGGATATACTTATAAATTAAAAATATGTTCTGGTCATTTTCCAATGAATGTTTCATTTTCAAATAATATCCTAAGTATTAAAAATTTTATCGGGGAAAAAATACCAAGGACAGTAGAGATTGATCCGAGAGTAGATGTAAAGGTCCAGGGGGACTTCATAACTCTTGAAGGCCTTGATAAAGAGCTTGTAGGACAGGCTGCTGCAGATATTGAGCAGCTTACTAGAAGACCCGGATATGATAAAAGAATTTTTCAGGACGGTATATTTATTATCGAGAAAGCAGGAAAAAAATTAGTAAAATGACAAAAAACAAAAAAAAATTATTAGAATTAAGAAAAAAAATTAAGTCCAAAAAGCCTGATTTTGTAAGGCAGGACGTAAATAAATTATCCAGGCTTAAGACAAAATGGAGAAAACCAAAAGGTTATCATTCCAAGTTAAAACTAAAAAAAGGAGGACAAAAACTTGTCTCACCAGGATATGGTTCTCCAAAAGAAGTTAAAGGACTGCATAAATCAGGACTTCGTCCGGTAAGGGTATTTAATTTAGATGATCTTGACTCAATAGATAAAAAGACAGAGGGAATTGTTATCGGAAGCTCAGTGGGTACAAAAAAAAGAATTGCGGTTATTAAAAAAGCTCTTGAAAAAAAAATCGAGATCTTAAATATTAAAGAGCCTGAAAAATATGTTTCTGAAAAAGAAAAGGAATTTACTAAAAGAAAGAAACAAAAAGAAAAAGAAGAAAAAAAGAAACAAAAAGAAAGCAAGGAAGTCAAAAAGGAATCAATTGAAGATAAGTTGACAGACGAAGAAAAAAAGAAAATGGGAAAAAAAGAGATCGACAGGTTGCTAACAAAAAAATTTTAAGTGATAAAAAATGAATCTTAATGTTCAAAAAAGACTTGCAGCAGACATATTAAAAGGATCAAAAAACAGGGTCCGGTTTGATACTGGAAGAATTGAAGAAATAAAAGAATCAATAACAAAAGCGGATATCAGGGGCCTTATTCAAGATAACGCAATCTGGCTTAAGCCAAAAAAGGGAGTTTCAAGATCAAGGGCAAAAAAAAGAAGCCGACAGGTTAAGAAAGGATTAAGAAGAGGCATGGGGAGCAGGAAAGGAACAGCTAATGCCAGATATGATAAAAAGAGAAAATGGATAAACAAAATCAGAGCACAGAGAAAATTACTTAAAGAACTTAAAAATAAGAAAAAAATTTCTGATAAAGATTACAGAAAGCTTTATACCAAATCCAAAGGAGGATTTTTCAGAAGCAGAAGGCACATAAGATTATACATTAATGAAAAAGGGTTATTAAAAAATGTCAAGCAGAATTAAGAAGGGAATACCTTACAGAAGAAAAAGAGCAGGAAAAACTGATTTCAGAAAAAGATTGGATCTTTTAAAATCAGGACTCTGCAGATTAGTTGTAAGAAAATCTAATAAAAATATATATGCCCAGTTAATCAAATATTCTCCAGAGGGAGATGTTGTTGTAAACTCAGCTAATTCAACTGAACTGAAAAATTTTGGATGGACACTCTCAACTTCAAATATTTCTGCTGCATACCTTGTTGGAGTGCTTATTGCATCAAAAACAAAAGTAAAATCAGCAATACTTGATTTAGGTCTTTTAACACCTGTTTCAGGTTCAAAAATATTTGCTGTAATAAAAGGATGTATTGATGCAGGTCTTAAAATTCCGCATAAAAAAAAAGTTCTTCCTTCAGAAGAAAGGATTATGGGAAAACATATTCAAGAGTATGCAAATAAATTATCTGAAGAATCACCTGAAAAATTTAAAAAATTATTTTCAAGTCATGTTAAAAATAATATTGCATTTGAAAAATATCAGGATTATGTCAATAAAACCAAACAAAAAATATTAAAAGAAAATGGCAAGAAGAAAAAACAAAAATAGTCGATATCGCGAACAATCTGAATGGACTCCGAAAACAGATATAGGAAAGAAACTTATGAAAGGAGAGATTAAAAAAATCGGAGAAATTCTGGATCAGGGCAACATCATATTAGAAACAGAGATTGTTGACAGGCTTTTACCGGATCTAGAGAAAGATCTTTTACTGGTGGGACAATCAAAAGGAAAGTTTGGAGGAGGAAAACGAAGGGTTTTCAAACAGATACAGAAAAAAACAAAAGAAGGCAATAAACCAAGGTTTGCAACAACTGCGGTTGTCGGTAACAAGGACGGGATTCTTGGTATAGGATACGGCAAATCAAAAGAGACTGTTCCTGCAAGAGACAAGGCTTTTCGGAATGCTAAACTTAATGTTTTTAAATTAAGGAGAGGATGCGGTTCCTGGGAGTGTATGTGCGGTGAGCCTCATTCAATACCCTTTTCTGTTGAAGGAAAGACCGGCTCTGTTAAAATCAAGCTGATTCCAGCTCCGAAGGGAACTGGGTTATGTATTGAAAAAGAGTGTGCAAAGATTTTAGAGCTTGGTGGGATAAAAGATGTCTGGGCAACAACAAAGGGTCAGACAAGAACAAAGATAAATCTTGTAAGTGCATGTGAAAAAGCCTTAAGAAAACTTGTAAATACTAAAATTCAGCCGAAACATATTGAAAGATTAAGCATCCTTGAAGGAGAACATGAGAAAAAAGAAGTTAATAAAGAAGAGTCTGAAGAAAATGAAAAAGAAGTCAAAAAAGAAAACAAAAAGTAATTCCAAACAGGAGGATTTAGCAGTTATCAGATTAAGGGGATCTATTGATCTTAACAGCTCTGTTAAGGATACTTTAAAAAGCATTAATCTTTACAAAAAAAATTCATGTGTTGTTATAACTTCTAATCCAGATTCTGTGGGAAAGCTTAAGAGGGTTAAGGATTATGTGACCTGGGGAGAGATTGACAAGGATACCTACGATATGCTTGTTGAAAAAAGAGGAGAAGAATATAAAAGAAGACTTGCTGATTCAAAAGAAAAAATAAACTATAATAAATTTATTGAAATTAAAAATAAAAAATATAAAAAATATTTTAGACTGCACCCTCCTATTGGGGGCTTTCGTAAAAAAGGAATAAAAGTTTCGTATAAAAAGGGCGGTGCAACAGGATATAGAGGAAAAGAGATTAATAGTCTTATTAAAAAGATGATATAAAATGCAGCATAAAAGAAAAAAAGTTTCAAGAAAAAGGGGATCTGAGACTCATGGACACGGCTCCAGCAAAAAGAGAAGAGGAGCAGGACACAGAGGAGGAAAAGGAAAAGCAGGATCAGGAAAAAGGGGAGACTCTAAATTAATGAGGATAACAGGAGGCAGAAAAGACTATCTTGGAAAACATGGTTTTACTCCTGTAAACAGAAAAATTGTAAAAACTGTTAATATCAATCATATCCAGCAGAAACTTGATACATTGCTTTCTGAAGAAAAAATTGAAAAACAGAAAGATAGTTATGTTATTGATTTAGATAAATTAGGTTATGATAAATTATTATCAAAAGGAGAAGTAACTTCAAAGTTAAAAATAAAAGTTAAAAAGGCATCCTCTTCAGTTATAGATAAAGTTAAAAAAGCCGGAGGAGAAGTTATTTTATCTGAAAAAAAGAGTGAATGAGATAAAAAATGTCTGTTTTTGATACTATAATAGCAAATCTTCCCGAAGTTGCCGGCCCAAAGCAAAAAAGGCTTCCTTTTAAGGAAAAGATTAAATGGACTTTGATAACACTTGTTTTGTTTTTTGTGCTAGGAATGGTTCCGCTTTACGGTATCGGGGATAATGTTTTAAGGAACTTTGAATATCTGTCAATTATTCTAGGAGCCCAGTTCGGAAGCTTATTGTCTTTAGGAATAGGTCCTATTGTTACAGGATCTATTATCCTGCAGCTGTTGAACGGCTCAGGAATCTTAAAGTTTGATTTATCGACACATGAAGGCAAGCAGAGATTCCAGGGAGTGCAAAAGCTAGTCTCTATTATTTTTATTCTGTTTGAAGCTGCAATATATGTATTGATGGGGGGACTTGCTCCGGGAAGATTTTTTGATCCTGCAAACAATATATTTACTGTAACACCCGGAGCAACAACTGTTGCTCTTACTACAGCCCAGATCGCTTTTATTAAATTCGGATTAATATTTCAGTTGTTTTTAGGTGGAATGATCGTTCTTTTTATGGATGAGATTGTCAGCAAATGGGGTTTTGGCTCCGGAATAAGTTTATTTATTGCAGCAGGAATCAGCAAACAGATTGTAATTCAATTATTGTCTTTTTTTGATGAGTCAGGCTTTCCTTTCTGGGTGAGCCAGACTGTTCCGGTGGGAAGACTTTGGTCATTGATATTTTTCTATCTTCCGGATGCCTCTTATAAGGATGCACTCCTTGTTATTGTTTCAATAATTGCGACAGTTGTTGTATTTTTAATAGCGGTCTATGCACAGGCAATGAAAGTTGAGATCCCCTTGTCTTTTGGAAGGGTGCGTGGTCATGGAATAAGATGGCCGTTGAAATTTATTTATACAAGCAACATTCCTGTTATTCTTGTCGCATCCCTTTTTGCAACACTGCAGCTATGGGTGAGGCTGCTGCAGAATTGGATCGGAAACGGAAATCCTGTGTGCTGGCTTTTTGCAAACACACCATTCTGTTTTCCGGGAGGTTACTCAGGAAATTCTCCTGTTGGTTTTATCAGTGTATTAAACGGGCCTCCTCTTCTTGAAACAATTATAAGAAGCGGATGGAACTGGACAATATTCGGTTATTCATTCATTTATGTTGTGTTGATGATTATAGGATCAGTCATTTTTTCAATTTTCTGGGTGCAGACTTCAGGTATGGATCCAGCGTCCCAGGCAGAGCAGATGATATCATCAGGTCTGCAGATTCCGGGGTTCAGGAAAGACAAAAGGATTCTTGAAAGGCTTTTGAAAAGATATGTGGGTCCTCTCACAGTGATGGGTGCAATTACTGTAGGGTTTTTAGCTGCACTTGCTGATCTTACAGGTGCTCTAGCAAGGGGTACAGGAATACTTCTTACAGTTATGATTGTTTACAGATTATATGAAGAGCTTGCAAAAGAGCATATGTATGACATGAATCCTATGGTGAGAAAGTTTATGGGAAAGTGATTATTGAAAATTTCGCCAGAAATTTTCAGTGGGTTTAAAACCCCGCCATTTATGGCGAAATTTTTAATCCCAAAATGCTCAAAAAGCTTATGCTTTTTGGCACACAGAAATCCAAATGGATTTCTTGCGATTCGGCAAAA
>WJJD01000177.1 GCA_014729915.1 Candidatus Woesearchaeota archaeon
TTAATACTTTTGTCAGAAAAAGAGATAATTTCTTCAATACCTGTTGAATCCTGCATAACAAGCATCTGTCTGTGAGTATGACCGACAACTGAAATATCATATTCCTTATTTTCCATCCAACTAAATATTCTATTAAATTGGGCTTTTTCCCTTAAATATTCATCTTTTCCTGGATGATCAGGGCTGTCATGGCATACCCTAATTTTCCTTCCATGAAATTCATGATCCAGAAAAATATTTTGAATTCCTTGTACGTGGTTTAAATTTTTTTCTGTAAGTGTTTGCCTGTGGTATAAAATTGCTTTTAATGCTATTTCATTAAGATAATTCCTTTTTTCCGGTTTATATAAAGCGGCATCATGGTTTCCCATCACAGATCTTATCTTTTCATTTTCTATAATTTTTTCAACTGTTAGATTTGGTTCAGGACCATAACCGACCTGGTCTCCGCAATTAAAGATCACATCAGTATCATCTAATATATCCAAAATATATCTTAAGCCGTGAGTGTAATTAGCGTGTGCATCTTAAAAAAGACCAATTGATCTTTTTTGCCTGAAGTCAAAATTAATAGATTTTTGAAATAAAGTCGGATCTTTTTTTAAAGGGGAAAGAAGATCTAAAGATCTATAATCAACAATCTTTCTGTTACCATCACGGACAAGCACATCATACATTCCAATTGGAAGCTTAAGTTTAAAATGATCCATGGGTTTTTTTTCTGTGAGAGGAACTTGTGTTCTGTAACCATCTTTTCTAAATTCAAGTTCATATTCACTTAAATCAATATTTTCTGGAAAATTAAAATGAAAATCAACTTTTACACATTGTTCAAGATTTTGTTCTTGCTCAAATGTATGATTAATATCATATAATACTTTAAAAGGGTATATTTTCATGTTAAGTAATTTGTCATTTTTTTCTTTTTCTTTTTCTTTATATTGTCTATATTGATTTCTAACAAATTCACTAATTGAGGGAATTTGTATTTCTTGAACTACCGGGGTAACTTCAGATTCGGATACAACACCATACCTCTCAAAATTAAATTCCAGAGATACTGTGTTATTAGGTTCTATCTGATCAATATGAATAGAATATCTAAATTGATTATTTTCTATTGGCCTGTCATATGCGTCTTTGTCAGATAGGTTCGCAATAGATACTTTTCCATTTAAATCACGTTCAGAACTAATAGTTCCATTGATGTATAACCAGAGGTTTTTTTTTTCAAAAAACTTAAACGAGTCTGATATTTTATTTATTAGTGCTTCAAATTCAGTTGGATCAGATTCCTTAGTTGAAGAATCTAATTTTTCACATATCATCCTTAAAGATAATTCTTCATCATACAATAATGTCACCATGGCTTCAAACAATGAATCTCTTGCCTGGAAAGGATAAGTATAATCAAAATCATAATCAGAAGAATATTCTCTAGCTAAACTGATAATCGCATCTAATTCAAAAGCCCGAATATTTATATCATTTACAGGAATTAATTTCGTCATTTTATTTTTTTATTTACTTGTTAGTAAACACAACTCTTTTATATAGTTAAGCAGTTTCAGCAGCTAAAAACTTTTTCAGAGAACTGAAACATTTTTCAGCAATTAATCAAAATCCTTTTATAGTTTAATAATTTCTAAAAACAGGGGTGAAAAAATGATATCTAAAGAGCTGATACTAAAAAACCTTGATAACACAATTGACAAGACCCAATTTGATTTTGGAAGCTTTAAAAAAGGCAAGGTTCGTGACAACTATATTCTTGATGATAAGCTAATCATGATTGCAACAGACAGGCAGTCAGCTTTTGACAGGATCTTAGCTAATGTTCCATTTAAAGGCCAGGTGCTTACACAAACCTCTGTTTTCTGGTTTGAAAATACCGAAGATATCATACAAAACCACAAGATTGCACACCCTGATCCTAATGTTGTTGTCTGCAAAAAATTAACAGTTTTTCCTGTTGAGGTTGTTGTACGAGGTTACATAACAGGAGTTACAAATACTGCTGTGTGGACAGCCTATAAAAGCGGTGTCAGAAATTTCTGCGGTAATCCTCTTCCTGACGGCCTGAAAAAGAACCAGAAACTTGAAAAACCCATAATAACACCGACAACAAAATCAAAAGACCATGATGAAAAGATATCAGGAAAAGATGTTCTTAAAAGAAATCTCATGACAAAAGACCAGTGGGAATATGTATCAAAAAAAGCAATTGAATTATTCAAAAGAGGAACAGAGATTGCTAAACAGAACGGACTGATTTTAGTAGATACAAAGTATGAGTTCGGATATGATGATAAAGGAAATATTTATCTTATAGATGAGATCCACACACCTGATTCATCAAGATACTGGATAAAAGATACCTATAAAAAAAGATTTGAAAAAGGAGAAGAGCCTGAAAATATTGATAAGGAATTTTTGAGGTTGTGGTTCAAGAAAAACTGCGATCCATATAATGACAAAGTCCTGCCTGAGGCACCAGATTCCCTTGTTGTTGAGCTTTCCAGAAGATACATAATGCTCTATGAGATGATTACAGGAAATGAATTTGCTCCAAGAACAGGAAACCTAAAACAAGAGATAAAAAAGAACATACAGGAATATCTTGAAGATGCTGAGTGAAAAAGAAATAAGGGAAAATATGGATACGTGCTTATTAGGTACTTCCGGAAAAAAAAAGGAGATTATTGAAAAAAAAGATAAGATAATTGCAGTGAACACTGACCTCACATATATTGATGGCAGCATGGTTGCAGTTCCTTTTCTTGGTCAGATCAGGACAAGATCAACTATTTTCTGGTCTGAAAAAATTAAGAATGTGATAGAAAGTGCAGTTTTAAATTCTCCTGATCCTAATATTCTTATCCTGAAAAAATATGAAAAAATACCATTAAAATTCAGGGTATCTGGATATTTATCAGGAAAAATTTGGGAAGATTATAAAGCAGGCAGCAGAGTGATTCATGGTCTTAAATTCAATAAAAACCTGAAAAAGAACCAGGAGCTTGGGATGCCTATTGTTATCCCGATCTCAGAAAATAATAAGACAGTTACTGAAAAAGATATCATTGAAAATAATATCTTAACCCAGGAAGAATTTATTGATATTGAAAAGACAGTTCTGAGAGTATACAACATTGCAAAAGAAATTGCATCCCAGAACAACATCCTGATTTCTGAGTCTGTATTTAATTTCGGAAAAATCCAGGGGAAATTTATCATCTGTGAGAATCTGTTATCACCGGAGTCTACAACTTTCTGGAGAAAGGACAGCTACAGGGAACTTTTTGAACAGCACAGGGATCAGATAAGCTTTGGAAAAGAATATGCAGAAAAGACATTGGATAAAAAAGAGCAGTCGATTGTAAAAACAGCAATGAATTTTATCGAAATCTTTGAGAGGCTCTCAGAAAAGCAAATAAAGATAAGAAAAGATTATGGAAAGGCAGGAGAATATATAAAAAAATAAAATGAATATTACTAAGAATATTCATCTAAAAAACCATTTATCAACCTTTTTCTAAAAGCAGTGTAATTAGCATCTTTTTCTATCTTTCTTAATCTATTATGATCAACATCATCTATTAGACCTAATGTATCCAGATAGCCAATATATTTTTCAAACTCTTGTTTTACCTGAGATTCTTCAGTTTCAGGTTTGGAAAATGTTTTTTGAATTATTGACGATGTAAGGTGGGATTCGTAAAAAGAATCACCATCTGCTTTCCTTAAAGCTAGATAACCTGCATATGCAAGAGGATTTTTATCTAATAAATTATACACATTTTTGTCTCTTATGCTAAGATTAAAAAGAGATCTTTCAGTTTTAAAATATTGTTTCATTTCCTTTACAGCACTGACAGCTTGATTTATACGATCAAACCTCATCTCAATCGGAGTATTTTCTTCAGGTTCTATTAATGGAACAATATAAGCATCAAATATTTCCTTACTCTTTGTAATTAAAAAATATTCTATTTGGTTAGTCTCATCAATATCCTCTAACCCGTTTACAAACTCCTCAAGATCTTGCGAGCCAAGTAAGTAATTCAAATTCATTTTTTGTTCACCTTTTCTATTTTTATTCAATATTTAATTACTTAATAGTAAGTACAACTTCTTTCTATAGTTAAGCATTTTCAGCAGCTAAAAACTTTTTCAGAACACTGAAACTTTTTTCAGCAGAACATTTCAAAAAAAGATCCTTAATAATAATGGAGAAAAAACAGAAAAAAGATAATAATTCAAGACCAGATTAACAGAGCTTATCAATATGCTCTTTGCTAATTCTGACTTAAAGATGATATACGAATAAAGAAGCATTGAAAAATTATAAAGGATGCTAAGAATAATTCCTGCTGAAACAATATTTGCTGTGTTAAAAAAACCTGAAAAAATTGCAGTTATTACAAACATGAAAACTGCAAAAAAAGAAATAGGGGCATAACCGATTGTTCCGATTGAATAATTGAGAAGACTTAATACTATACCGACAAACGGATTATAGACAATGCTAAAAAAAATAGTTATAAAGACATTCAACTCAAGACCGGTTGGAATCTTCAGAATCCTTTTTGGTATCTGTGAGACAAAACCCATCACAAGAATTAAACCAATAAGAAACAGATGATTCATCCTTTTTCCAAATACCAAAATCAGGAAGAAAAACAACAAAAACACAACAAGACTGATCTTAATGAATCTTATATTGGTTTTTTTCATTCAATAAAATAATGATTATGTAAGATTTAATTGTTTTGGTTTTTCAAAATAAAAAAATTTTTGAAAAACACGCACCAGGAATGGATTTTTTTATAAAAAAATCCATAACTGAAACTTTTTTCAGCAAAATTTATATAATAGTTTTAATTAAGAATATAATATGAAGCAAAAAATACCGCTTATTTTAAAAGAAGTCTCCCGATGCATTTCTAAATCCCAGGAAAAGGACGGATCATGGAGACTCAATAAAAAAATAACAACAACAGGGCCTGGAAATTATCATCATGAGATTGTTTTGACTTCACTTGCAGCAAACACTCTTTTGTTAGCCGCACCTGAAAAATACGGAAAAAATATTGAAAAAGCAATTGCATTCTGTGAAAAATATGAATTTGACAATAACACAGATCTTGTGATTCTTTCATATCTGTTAAAGACAATAAGAATTTCAAATACAGAATACTCTGAAAAACTAAAAAAGAAAATAACAAAAATAATATATGAAAAACAGGCAAAAGGTTTCTGGCCTGATTTTCCTGAGACTTCGATATTAAAAAACTATACGATCATCTCTTCACTTGAAAACCCGGAAAAAAATGCCAAAAAAACACTAGAATGGTTAAAATCATCCAGAGCAAAAGATAAAAAAGGATGGGGACTAAAACCAAATTCAGAATCATCAGAAATAAGCTTTACTGCAAATGCAATACTTTCAGCAATATATCTCGGGGAGGATCCGAGTGCAAAATACATCCAAAACGCAGCTTCTTTTCTGAAAAAACTACAATTAAAAAACAGCGGGTGGCCATCTTCAAAATATACTGACCCGGATAAAGCTACGATTTACAGTACTTCAGTTGTAATTCTTGCCCTGATGCTGACCCAATCTGAGGAAGTGTCAGACTCAATTCAAAAAGGGATAAATTATATTGAAGATGCCAGGATTGAAGGTTCAGGATGGGGGCTTTTTAAAAAAGATAAAATTGAACAAAACTACACTACATATTATTCTGTTTTGGTTTTGTCTTATTATCATTATTTTGTTGAGAGACTGGCAGATGAGGATTTTAGAAAAATTTATGATTGCCTTGCTAAAAAACAGGCAGTGAATATATATCTATATAAACAGTTTCTTAGAGTTCAGAAATACTCCTTTTTAGAGGGAATATTTAAAGAACCTTTCTCTTCTTCCCTTCTTGGAACAACAAGTGATTCTATAAAAAGAAGAAAAGATATCCTGAAGATACTCTCTTCAGTTGTTTTCTCAGATGCTTCAGAAATGGTTGATTTGTTAAAAGAACACAAAAAGTATGAAGATCTTTCAAAAAGGTATCATATGACGCTTGTAAAAAATGATCTATTATATCTGAATTCATTAAATATCTGCGGAAAAGAAAAAGATAAATACTATCTGGCAAGAAAAATATTTTAGATTTTTAATTTCCCCTTTTTCATAATTATCTTATTATCAAGATAAATATCTGGTTTTTTAATCACACAATCAAGGTGGATAGGAACATCAACTTTACCACCATATGATTTATTATTTCCGAATGCAATATGGCATGTTCCGTATACTTTTTCATCCTCCAAGATATTTCCTGTTAATTTAGCAAACTTATTTGTTCCGATACCGATCTCAGCAATATTAAAAGCTTTTTTACCAACAGATCTTAGTGTTTTTTCAAGTTCTTTTGCAGTTTTACTTCCTTCAAATTTCACAGCAATTCCGTTTTTTACTGTTACCTTTATGGGTTCTTCTAATTTTTTTCTTAATGCACTGCCGTCAAAATAAATTTGTCCCTCAGCAGTACCTTCTCTTGGAGAAAGATCTGCCTCTCCTGCAGGAAGATTTCCGAATCTGCCTTTTTTAGAAAGCAAACCAATATCTTCATGGACTTCTCTTTTTTTGATATCCATAGTAATATCAGTCCCGATTTCAGTTAAAATCCTTAAACTTGTTGATGTTTTCAGCCTTGATCCGATCTTTTTTGTAAGACTCTTAAGTTTTTCATAATCAACCTCAAGCATTCTTTTAAGAATAGGCATAGTAATTCCGGGCATGCTTGCAATCCTTGCACCACTTGATGAAGCAGATCTTCTTGCAGAAGTATGTGATAGGGATTTTGATGTTGGCATCATCACAATATCAGAATTAATCATAGCGTTTGCTATAATAACAGGCGGCTCTTCTCCGTTTTCATTTCTTGTCTTCATCTTAAGAAGCATAGTTTCTGCTCCAAGAGAAAGTCCTGCCCTAAAAAATAAATCCCCGATATTATCAAGATCTGGATCAGTTACTATAAGAATAGAATCTCCTTTTCTAAAACCCATGTTATAGGCATAAATTTGTTTTAAATTTTTTATCAGGCTCATTTTAATCTAGTTATTGGAAGAGTGTGATTGCTGTAATTTTTTAAAAAGACAGGATTAAACTCAATCCTGTAAATTTCCCTGTCAATATTTTCCATAAATTCTTTTGTTTTAAAACTTTTACTGAAATCATATCCGTACTTTTTTTTAAGATTTTCCCTGTACCAGGAGAGCTTTAAAAGATTCTCATAAATAACGATCATATCCTTCCTTTGATTTATTATTTTCCATGATATACTTTATGTTGTCTAGATTAACTTCATCAGGATAAATATACTTAACCTTAACTGCAATTAAAATTATCAAAATTATAAATATAAAATAATTCAGATTTTCAAATTTAATAATCTTTGTTAAAAAAAATAATCCAAACCCGATAAAAAAAGAAATCATAAGAAAGCTTGGTAACAAAAAGACAACAAGATCATATGCAAAAAAATTAATCATCTGAAAAACATTAAAAAAAAGTATTAATGAACACAAAACCAAAAAATCTTTGTTTTTTTATATAGAGAACTTTAAATTATCTATAAATTGATCTCTATTTTCAGATGGTTATAGAGAATAATTCAAAGTTCTTCTTAAAGAATTTTGATGTTTTTCAAAATTCTCTATATAAAAGTTGATAAAGGTCTTTTAAACTCAATCTTTGCTTTTCCAAAGTACTTCCCAATTTCAGTACCCTCCTTTATACTTGCTAAAAAAGTGATTATTTTTGTAGAGTTTTTTGCTAAGTAAAAATTGTTGTCAGACACACTCACTGAATCCTGAAGATCTCCGTATGTCTTAATAGAAACAAGCACAGGATGTGAAAAATTGTTTTTTATTATTGTTTTTCTCATAGATTTTCCCCCGGGAGGGACACCCCCGAAATGGATTGCATCACTGTCAGCATTGACACCGATATTATTTTTAACAACCAGATCCATATCAAGATAATAAACTTCTTTAATATAGAGATTCGTATAGAAAAAAATAGACACAAATACCGAACACAAAATAACAAGAACCAGAGTTAAAATAATAATATTTTTTTTCATTTTATTTCCTTCATTATCATGTCAATATGCTCTTCTGACCATCCTTTTTGCGAAAGCATTTTTACAATCTCTTCATTGGAATGGATCTTTGATAATTTTTTTACAATCTCAATAATATCATCAGGAGCTTTTTTTTCTTTATTTGATTTGTTAAGGATCAGATAACCGATAAGGAAAAAATTGACTACAACAAGAAGTATCATAAGAAGAATCAGAGGATTCATCTCCTTAACAAAATTTACCACATTTTTCCCGACAGACTTAAAAGTTATTTTTCCAGGTATCTCTTTTACAGTTTCTGCATTTGTTATATCTGAAATATCAACCATGCCTTGTTTTTCTGTTTTGGCACCTTCATAATAAAGAGTTATCTTCATTAAATATTGTCCTTTTTTAATATCAGTTGTGTCAAAATAAGCATCTATTGATTTTTTTTCCCAGGGTTCTAAGTTAGTATTAAATGATTTGAATTCTGAAAGTTTATTATTCGTATCCTCTTCATAGACTTCAATGTCTGCATATATGTTCTCTATAAGAGTATTCCAATTGCTTTCAATATCTATGTCCATCTTATTGATAGCACCAACAGAGAATTCTTTTGTAAAGTTATGTATTAACACATTCTTAGAACCTATTTTAAATAATCTTTCCTTAATTGAAATATTTTCATCCCAATTAAGTGTTGCAACTGCTTTATAATTTCCAGGAGAGAGCCCTGTACTATCAAATTCAACATTTAAATTATCTTTTTCTCTTGGTAATATTCCAGTCATCTTACTGGATTTTATTTGTTTAACTTTTAAGTCTGAATCATTCTCAAGATTATATATATCAATATCTGCCTGGATAGAATCTATTGTTTTTTTACCCAAATTCTGAAAACTGATTTTGAATTTTTTTTTTTCATTTATATTTAAGTTCGGAGCAGATAATGACCATTCCATGTATTTATACGGATATAAAACAAATATTTCATAGACAATAGCTACACTGGCTGTGGCAGTAATACCTTTTTTTTCATTAAGCCTATTAAAGCCTATCAGATACATATTCTCACCATAGTTGGCTGAATCTCCGATAAAATTTAATTTGACTCTAAAATTTTTAGATTCACCAGGAGCCACATTTTCAAAATATTCCGGAATAACTTCAAAAGAATCTGAGAAATCACCACTGTCCCTATAAGGTTTCATAAATACTTTATAATTACTTAATTGACCATCATTATTTACAAGATTAAATGAATACTCATTTGTAAAACCAGGTTCATATATATAATTATATCTAAATGTTTCTCCAGTAATTTTTATGCTTTGTCCAGTATTGCATAACAAAATTAAGAAAAATAAACAAATGACAATCTTGACATCACTATTCATTTTAATAAATAAATAAATAAAAAGAATTTAAAAATCTTTTCAGATTTGGAATGCCTGGAATGTTATAGAACTGTTTGTATAGGTTGTCGCATCTTGGTCATAAGGAAACCGAACTAAAACATCCACAGTAATGTTATCGCTTGCATCCGGAAAGGCAGGAAGATCTCCACATAAGGTTGAATTTGTATCAAAAGCAATCCAGTCTGATGCATTATTACTATGGCAATTGACAGCATCACGAACCTGCCACAAAAGCTGGTTTACAGAGCTATCAGAATGTTCCTGTCCTGAAAAAAATGATACATTTGTTGGGCCGAATATATCAACTGAAACATTTACTGTCCCGTCATTTTCTACATCAAACCAGTTGCCGTTTGAATTGCTCCATACTGAGTCATCACTTGCATTTATCCAACAGTCATTTGCATTTGTCCCTCCTGAGCCATCTGTTGAAATATTTACATCAGGTGAAGATGCACATGCTGCATTACTTCCATTTACATAACCTGTACCAAAATTTACTGTGTTTGATTGTAAGACAATACTGACTGAACTCTGAATCGTAACCTCCGCGGTTCCAGTATCTGTTGATGCTCTCCCACTTATCTTTGCTTTAGGAACCTGGGAAAGCCTGTTTATTGAAATAATAGTACCTCCTAAAGTTATTACTATTGCAGCAATTAGTAATGTTGCTAATGTTTTATTTGAAATATCATCCATTTTTAACCCTCCGTTTGAATATTTAAAACAATATTACCAGCAGCACTTGCACTTTTGGGAGTCTTATCCACTATCTGAAGTCTGACTTCTGCTGATGATTGAGCAAGATTTTTTTCTTCTATTGTCGGTGTTTTCTGAACACGACTTACTTCTTCCAGAACAACCCAGGTGCTGAGAATAGAAATCACAACCGAAAGAATCACAAGAATTACAATTACAGATCTGGATAAGTCTTTGTTTGAATTTGTATTTTCATTCATTATGAAATTCTTAATAATTTTTTAACTATATAAATATTTCTATTAATGTTATGAGTCAGAGTAATTAAAAGATATTAAGAGTATATAATTGTTTCCGGGGTTTGTGTTGTGGGATATGGGTAGCAACACCTTAGGATCCGAGACATATAACTAATTTACTTACTTACGTGCAACCGAATCCACTGGATAACCACGCGCAACCCTTTTAAATAATAAATATTTTAAAAAAACATGATCAAAAATTCTTTTATCTTTTTAGAAAAGATTGGTAATAAAAAAGAAGAGAATATAATAAAACAGGGTATTTGTGACTGGAATGACTTTCTTAAAAAAGAAAAGATTAGGGGAATCTCTAAAAAATCCAAGTCATTTTATAATCGGAAAATCATCGAAGCAGGCAGGGTTTTATTTAATAATGACAGCTCATATTTTCTAGGAAAACTTCCAAATAAAGAAATGTATAGACTTTATCCTTTTTTTAGGGAGGAAGCTGCATTTATTAAAAAAAGATACCCGTATCTTTTGCCTTAGCTACTGGAAAAAGATATTATTGAAAATTTCGCCAGAAATTTTCAGTGGGTTTAAAACCCCGCCATTTATGGCGAAATTTTTAATCCCAAAATGCTCAAAAAGCTTATGCTTTTTGGCACACAGAAATCCAAATGGATTTCTTGCGATTCGGCAAAA
>WJJD01000178.1 GCA_014729915.1 Candidatus Woesearchaeota archaeon
CCGCAAGCACTGCATTTTTCTGTAAAATTTCCTATCCTTTTTATTTCTCCGATATATTTTGAATCAAGACCTGAAATTACTGGTTTATCAATTAAATCTCCGATAGTCTGGACTCCGGAGCCGCATGCAAGAACAATTATTGCATCGTAATAAGGCAATTTCTTAAGTTTTAACCGGGCTTGTCGACGATCACATGCAGTATCAATAACATCAGTATGCACAATATCAAAATTCTTTTTTTTAAGAATATTTTTTAATTCCCCTGTTTCATTTATTCCTCCTGTTTTGCAGATTGTGGCGCAGTCTCCGCATCCTAATATAATAATTTTGTTAAAATCAGAAATATGTCTGATAAGTTCATCTATTGGCTTTTTTTCAGTTACAATCATTTTATTATCAGCTGTGAAAAATTTAAAAAAAGATATGCATTAAATATGATATTAATGATTGAGAAAGTCAGCATCTTTATTACATTTACCTTATAAAAGACTGCCAGCAGGAAATTAATGATGATATTATATATTATTGAAACAAGTATCCCTGTTATTTTTATATTCACGAATTTTTGTGATAAAAAATAACTTAAAAATCCCAGCAGGATGTAGACAGGAACAGTTGCAAGACTGAACTGGGATATTCTTTTTTCTGAAATATAAGTCCCAAGGATTGAAAGTCCTCCAACTGTCATGCCTGTAAGGGGTCCATAATGAAAACTGCTTATTACAGTTGAAAATGTGATAAATTCAATCCCATTTGAAAGATGTCTTAAAAGAGCAATTCTTCCAATCTTGATATTTCTGAACAGAAGATGTTTTCCATATCCAAAGATGTAGTTGATTGTTATAAGTAAAAAGATAACAAATAGATATTTTGCCTTCCCAAAGATTTCCATTGTTAAAAAAAATATTATGACAACAAACAAGTACTTCAGTTTTATAAACTTATACAGATTTATTTTCTTTGACTGAAACATGTTAATTAAGTAGATGAGAGTGATTTTTATAATTATTGATTAAGACAGTGTAATATAAAATGATGAGATCTTATGACACATAAGGAATTGAAAAAAAAAAGTACTCCATTTTACACTCATATTCAGGCATTTTTTCCAAAAAAATATCGATAAAAAATCATCAAAATAGATTTGATATTTCTGCGGGTTGATCGATTTTTTTTAAAGATTTCAGGACATCTAAACAACAACATCCCCACAAAAATGGATTTTCTCTGAAAATCCATAAAGGAAACGTTTATAAAAAAGCTGTGCTAATAACAATAATACATATGATTGACAGTTTAATATAAAAAAACATAAAATAGATTTATTTATTTAAAAGCAGCTTTTTTATTATGAAACTAAAAAAAGAGGTACGTGATATTAAAAGACTTAAAAGGATAATAAATGTATTTATAGAAAGTGGATTTGGTTATTATTTTCACAGGATAAATTTACATGAAAAAATATTAAAAAAATTCAGTCATCCTGAAAAACCGACTTTAAAACAAAAACAGGATTTTCCTGATAAATTAAGAAATTCATTTGAAGAATTAGGAGGAGCATTTATTAAATTCGGTCAAATCCTTTCTTTAAGACCGGATCTTGTTCCGAAAAAATATTGTGATGAACTTTCAAAACTTCAGGATCAGGTTTCTTTATTTTCATATGATGCAGTTCAAAAAATAATAGAATCTGAACTTAAAAAACCGGTCTATAGATTGTTTGACAGCTTCAATAAAGAACCTATTGCAGCCGCATCAATAGGCCAGGTCCATTTAGCAAAACTAAAAAACGGAAAAAAAGTTGTTGTGAAAGTTCAAAGACCAAATATAAAACAGGAATTTGAAAGTGATATTGATTTGATGTATTTTATTGCAAAATTGATTGAAAAACATTATTCTACAAAAATTGTAAATCCAAGCCTGATTGTAAAAGAATTTGAAGAATATACAAAAAAAGAGCTTGATTATATGCATGAAGCACAAAATCTTTTTACTGCTTATAACAATTTTAAAAAAACACAGATAAAAATTCCTGAAATAGTATGGGATTTAACAACATCAAAAGTTCTGACAATGGAGTATATTCCAGGGAAAAAATTAAACAAAATAAAGACTCTTGATAAACAGGATAAAAAAATATTATCTAAAAAAATTACCAAAGGGATCTATAAGATGGTATTTATTGACGGGTTTTTTCATGCGGATCCACATCCGGGAAATATTCTCATATTAAAAGATAATAAAATTAGTTTTATTGATTTCGGAATTACAGGTTATATTAATCCACAACTTAAAGAAAAATTAACTGATCTGTTTATTGCTGCAACAAATAAAAATCTTAAAAAGATCACTGAACTGTTTCTTGAGCTGGGAAGAGCTGATAAAAACTCAATTGACAAGTCAAATCTTACTAACGATATTAGAGAGACATTCTCAATTTATTACAATCAACCCTTAAATCATGTAAAAATTTCAGTTTTATTAGAAAAAATGATAAGTCTTTCAAAAAAATATGATCTTAAGCTTTCTTCAAACCTTATTCTTCTGTCAAAATGTATAATAACAACTGAGTCAGTAGTAATAAATTTAGATCCGGAATTTAATCCGATACAAAGTGCAAAACCTTTTGTAAAAAAATTAATTTATAGAAAATATTTTCCAAAAAGAATATTTAAAGAATTTGTAGATCAATTTCCAAAAATAAAAAATTTCATCTTCAAGGTTCCGGACATGGCTCAGGATATGATTACCGGGATTAGTAGCGGGGAAAAAGCAATTGAGAATCTTCATCAGGATATGAATAATCTCAGAATAGAGATGGACAGGTCATCAAACAGGGTTTCGCTTGCTTTGATTATAACAGGCTTAATCATTGGTTCTTCATTTATGATGGGATATGAACAGCAAAGGTTTTTTGATATTCCAGTTTTTTCTTTTTTCGGGTTTATTGTTTCTTTTCTTCTTCTTCTTGTTTTAATGGTTTTGGTCATCAGAGAAAAAAGTTGATGAGCTGTTTTTATTTCTCTTTCAGCTATGGATTTACGATCCCTTGTTTGTATTAACTAAGTGCAATTTAGAAATATTGGGCTATTCTAGTCATTTTACGCATGAAATGCGTGAATATTGTGGATCTTTGATTTTAACGTGTTTAGAATTCAAAACTTTCCACTGTTCAAGAAACAGTGGCAACTTTTGAATAATGTTAGCGGAGCGAAAGATTTTTCTAGTTAAGAAATCAAAAATATGGAGATAATAAAAAGAGAGGACAAAAAACGCTTTCAGCTTTTGTGAAAATGTGAGCGACTCGCCCGAAGAATGAGGGCGAAAATGGTTCCATGCTTGTCCTGGATACCCAGAAAATTATTAATTTTCGCTGCCACCGTTCTGTGAACGATGGTTGTCGCGAGTATTTTTACTATTAAGATAAATGGAAGAATGGATTTTTACAACCAAGTTGTTAACCATGCGGAGCACATCCGCTTACTAAAAACAGAAAGATTTTAATAGATTAATATTAGAAATTTATTTATTACAAAAAAAGGTAAGTAACAGAAATTAAATACAAAAAAGGTGATATAATGAAAGCAAAATTTAAGAAACTATTTGTTCTTGGAGCAGGAGTAGCTTTAGCAGGACTAACAGTTGCAAACAAAAAGAAAATAAAAAAAGCAGTTGACAGTCTTGTTAAAAAAGGAAAGCTTACAGCAAAAGAGGGAAAAGAACTATCAAAAGAGCTTCTTGCAGAAGGAAAAAAATCCGAAAAAAAGATGAAAAAGATTGTAAATAAGCATGTTAAAAAGGAAAAGAAAAAAACAAAGAAACCTTCAAAGAAAAAAAAGAAGACTGCAAAAAAGAAAAAATAAATATTAGCTAACTTGTTTATTTACCCAGTCAATAAACTCTTTATTTCCTTTTTTAATTTCCCATGAAACAATACAGGGAGTTTCATATGTATGAATCTCTTTTAATTCTTGTTTGACTTGTTCATATTTTTCCTGAATTGTCTTTGCAATTATCACAAATTCAGTCTCCTCTTTAATATCTCCTTTCCATTTATACATACTCTCAATTGGAAAGATGTTTGTGCATGCAATCAGCTTTTTTTCTATTAAATGTCTTGAAATCTTTTTTGCATCGCCTGCATTTCCGGCTGTTATATATACAAATATCATTTGTCTATCACCTGATTTATCATTATTATCTTGCTTTTTAAATAAATTTCTGCTTAAGCAGAACTTTTTGTCGTAAAAAAATTACGACAGAAGTTTATATATAATTCAGAATTCTTATTTGTTCTTAATCAGAATTAAATCAGATTCATGAAATTAAATAATACTAAAAAAAAAACCAGTAAGGGGCTTTTGATCTATATAATGGGTCTTCCCGGAACAGGAAAATCAACGATATCTAAGATATTATGCCAAATGTTTGATAATCAGCTTGGATTGGAATTTGAGCTCATTGATATGGATGATATTGTAAAAAAGATGAAAAATGAGGATATCCCCTTCAGTTATACTCTTAAGGGAAGAAAAAGAAGATATTGGTTTATAGCAACCTTAGCACATGAAAGGGGAAAATTAGGCGGGAACAGTATAATTGCTGCGACAGCACCCTTGATTGAATTCAGAAGATATGCTAAAAAACTATTTAAAAAAAATTATTTTGAAATATATCTATATTGTAAAAAAGAGACTTATTTTAAGCGTGATAAAAAAAGAACAGCCCAAGGAAAAAAAAGTGTATATAATAAAAAAAGACATGTTCCCGGGGTTGATATTCCTTTTGAAAATCCTTTCACTTCACATCTGCAGATAAATACTGATGAGAATTCAGCTGAAGATTCTGCAAAACTTATTCTCAATTTTGTGAAAAACAGTGTTGACTTGACTGTTTTATAGTAAAGATTAAGTATAGATTTAAGTTCCACTTCTGAAAATGTCTGTTGATATAATTGTTAAAAACAGAAATTTCAAGGGTGTCGATGCTGTTGTTTTTGATACATGGGGGACTCTTATTGATTTTGAATTTGAAGGTGTCGTGGAGGAAGTAATTGGACATTATGACTTTGCCTCAACTGAAGAGTTTAAAAACAAACCAACAGTTTATAATGCATTAAGATTGATGATCCTTAATGAAAAAGAGGTTCATATAAAGTATAATTCACCAATCCGAAGATACACTGGAGATATGCTGCTTAAATATCATGTGCCAGAGGAAGAGATAATCTATAAAACAGTAATTTCTTTATTGGAATTAAAAAAGAAAGTTGAGACTGGTACAAACTTAGAAGACATTTTATATTTTCCAAAAAGAGCGACAAACGGCAAAGACTTAACAACTGAAGAAAGAGAAAAAAATATTGAAGAAACACAAAAAAAGTTAGATGATGTTATTAAAGGAATATATAAGAGAATAGGGAAGGAAAATGTAAACGACCAAAACACGATAAAGCAAGCATACAGTGAAGAGCAGAAATTTTTAAGTAGACTTTTAATAGCTACTGAAGAAAATATAAGAATAAACCAAAATGCACTAAATTTTATTGGAAAATTAAAGGATCAAGGTGTTAAAGTCGGCCTGATATCAGACACTTCCTCATTTTATAAACCTTGCATTGATATCCTTCTTAAAATATGTCCTTTTGATGCAACAGTTTTTTCATATGAGCAAGGAAGAAAAAAATGGCAGGAAAGAGGACAAAATTACACTGAAATTGCTGAAAAACTTCAGACTGAGCCGGATAAAATAATTATGATCTGAGACAGTTTTTTTGAAGATGTCATAACACCGTACAGAAGAGCAGGATATAAGGGATCTGTCTGGTATTTGCCCGATAAAAACAGGCTGAATGTATATCAATCTCAGCATGGTGATGATATCTCTAGTCTGCCGAGAATAAAGTCATTTAATGAAATTAAATTGTAATAAAGTTGTACAGAATAAACAGAATAAATTCGGAAAGGAAATATTTAAAGATAGATTATTCCTTCTTGTTTGCATGATGCTTGCTAATAATTTAAAGAAATGTTTGAGATCTTTGAAAACTACTATAGGAAATAGTAACTATGACAGATTGATTCAGCTGTCACAATTTCTTGAGAAGAAAAATCTTGTTGATCATAATCCTTCTCTTATAAATATTTCAAAGCACAACCAGGATCATATTATTTCACTAGTTAAAAAATCCGTTGCAGTCACTGATGTACTAACAGCACACGAACTTTTTATTTTTTATATTTCTCTTCTAATTCATGATGTTTCTATGAGTTCTCTTACCCAGTCAGAACTATCTGATAAAAAAACACTTAGAATAATAACCAATAAAATAAAAAATAAGGAAAAAATAAATAAAATTGCCTGTATCAAATACTCTCCCGGAAATAGTATTATTGAAAAAATTAAATTGACAGTAAATATCAAAAAAAGACACTGTCTTTCCCTGCTATCCTTTCTTAGAGATTTTAAATATGACCTGAATAAGATAATTGATATAGAGAGTCTAAATTATGCAGTTTATACTGCAATTGCCCATTCCAGTTATTTTTCAGAATATGATAAGATCATTGATACTTACAATATAAGGTTCCGCTTATTAGTCGGGTTATTAAGAATCCTTGACAGCATCGACAGGGAAAAGGAAAGATTTTCAGAAAAGGAATATCAGAGTTTTCTGAATGATTTAAAAGAAATTGATTATTTTAAAAAGTCAAGTAAGGATTTTGATTTTAAATTATTTAATTATTATATCGAAAAGAAAAACCAATTTAATAAAATAACTGTCAAACCCATTAAAAATGAATTAAAAATTTCTGATCTGACTAAGAAAAGCATCAAAAGATTTCTTGATCTGATATATATGAACTCCATCTTAAAGACAGAATTTGAAAAAGAAAAAAATACTTTTAATGTTATTATCAGAAAAAATAAAAATCTAGAAATATCTCCGATAACCAATGATGAATTTTTTAATATTGGTATTGAAAAAATCAGTAAAAAACTTAGGACGGGTAAAAATTTAATCTCAGAATATGGATATGATATAAAAAAAATTATACTCTAGACTTTCATCAGGTTTACAAAAATTTCTCCAAAACTAGAATAGAAAAAGATCCAAAAAAAAAAGTTAATTGCACGAGTAGGAATTTTTCTAAAATAATCTGAATCTTTAAGGATTAAAAAATTCAGTATAAAATCAAGTATGTATCTGAAAATAAGCATACCAATTCCAGCGAGAGCAACATTTATTCCTCGGAAGTATGGAGCAATAAATGCTATCAAAAATAATATCGTGTTTGTAAGAATCTTATCAAATTTTATCCTGCCTGTAATTGATATGCTTACTAATGATGAACCTGAGACGATCAGTCCTTCGATTGGCCCGTAGACATAAGCTGACATGAATGTTGCAAAGGTTATAACTTCAAAAGGAGATTTTATTCCATAACCCCTTTTCATGTACAAAATAAACCAGTTCAGAAAAATAAAGAACAGGAGTATGAATATTTTCTTATATATGAAAATTCCGATAAAAAGAATCGTAAACAATACAAGATGTTTTGTCCTGAATGCCCTGCTGAATTTTAAAAGCTCGTTTTTTATGCTTGTCTGCTTTTTTTTGTACTTTCTCATTATTAAGGTATGTAACAACTATAATTTATATAAATATTTGTGTCGTAAAAAATTAATGACAACTTAATCACCAAACACTCTTTTGAGATCTTCTATATTATATTTTTTAGATATTAGCTTTTCAAAGAATTCCAATGAAAAGTCTATCGAACGATAAAAAGCTCCGGGGCTGTAGAGATCTTTAAATATTTTTTTTCCTCCTGATAAAATCAATTTCTGCACATCAATATTTATTCTGACAGGGGTATTTTCAATTGAGTCAAGATTTCTGTTTGCTAAATTTAACGAGATTCTGTAATTTTCCTCTCCGATTCTATAATTTAACACGTATTTTCTACTATAACTATATTTTCCGCTCTTTCTGAACGTGTATTTTTTAGGAACTATCAACTTTTCTAATCCATCTTCAAGTTCAATGATGTTATTAATATAATTAATACAGTTTTCATCTAAATCAGACAAACTGAATCCTGGATATTCTCTATTGATCCTGTCAGAATGTATCTCAATAAATTCAGGCCTGAATTCTTTTCCGGAAATTCCTGAGACAACATAAAATTTCCTTGTCCGTTGCGGTTTTACTAATATTTTTAAATTACCTTTTTCAAACAATAAATATTTATTCTTATTTTCTTCCCTTGAAAAACCAAGTTCTCTAAGCTTATCCATTTTTTCAAGTGTTTCAGGAGTGAATATATTTCTTATATTATCAAAAAAACCTTCACTTATATCAGAATAATTGAATCTGAAAGAATATTTTTCTCCTCTGTTTCTCTGTACCTGATAAGTCTGAGAAGAAGGAGAAAATGGCCTGAAAACTATTGTTTCCAGAACTTGGTTATGTTCAGAACAGAATTCAATTCCGAACTTTTCACTTTCAACTTTATTTTCGAGGGATTCTGTCTCAATTGTATTTTCATATCTGAATCCGGCCTCAAAAATTATTCTTTCTGAAGCACGCTGGAACTCTTCTCCGACAAGAGGTCTGTTTTTTTCAAGAAATTGTCTCACTTTTTGCTCATCATAAGAGGATACCGGAATTAATTTTCCTGTGCCAATAGCTTCTCTAATACTCAACAGGTTCTCAAAATCTACTCTACGGAGTTTTCCCTGGTAAAGATCTGAATACCTGATCAAACCGTCAATATTAACAAAGACTGAGTCAACCGACTTCGCTTCAGTAAGCTCTTTTACTATTTCATGAATGTTTGGATCAGGTACAAAATATCCAAGAGAAGTCCCTCTGATTTTTGTATTTCCTTTTTTATCTTTTTTTGGATAATTATGATCTATATAATAAGAATTTGATCTTGTATCCGTATCAATTTTTTCAAGCGAAACAGGCTCTTTATCAAACAGGTTTCTGACAATGCTTTTTGTAACAGAACCTGCTCCAAAGATTTCTCTGTTAATCTCTCTATTGGTCATCAAATAAAGGACTGCCTCTAGATAAAGCAGAGGGATAAGTTTTTTTATAGATTTGGCAGTTTCAAGCCGAGAGGATCTTGGAGGGTTAATTGAAGCTAGCATTTGTGAGTATTGTTCAAAAGCTGATAATTGCTGATCTTCATGTTTGCTTGTTTTAAATTCAGGATGGTGATAATGATACAATAATTTACATAAATTTGTTATGTCTCTCTTTAATTTTTCTGGTCTTTCTTCATCTTTTTCTGTATTTGAACTGAGATCTTTTATTTCAGAGATAATTGTTTCAAGATCTGTATCATTAGATTTTAGGGAGTCAAACCAATCATTAATTTCAGGTAAATTATATTCTTCTTCAATATATTCACCTATATGTCTGAATATTTGGGAAACAGCATTTATCACTGAAACATGTGCTGATTCTATGTATTTTTTTACAAGGGTTTCTCCGATCAGATATCCTTCTGACCTGAGAGTTTTATACAATATTTCCTCTCTGGTTTCTCCAACAAAAATTCTTTTTTCTTCTTCTATTTGTTTTCTGACTTCATCTGTTAAAATCTGGGTCAAAGCTATTGCTTCTTCATAATCGCTCTGAAGTGCTCTGGAAACATAACCGGCAGACATCATGTTTCTTATTGCTGATGCAACATGGCAATCAAGTTCAAATGATTCCAATTTTTGCCGGCTTTTTTTTCGTTCAGTCTTATCATGAGCATAAAAATAACTATCTGTGGCCATTATCATTTTTTCTTTATAATCCTCTAAGGAATCTGTATCAGGATCTATCATTGAAATCTCATGACTTAACTGAGCCAGATTATGGGCATGCCTTAATTCCCTGTAAATTTCATCCCGGTCTTTTGGATAAATGCGTCTCTTTCCATATGGATGCGGAATTTTTTCTGGAAGAGGGACTTGTCTGGGATGTGTAAAGCCAAGCCAACCATTAATTATATTCATCAGCTGATACTGGATAAATCCAACATATCTCCATTTTATCAATTCTTCTCCTGAATAAGCAAAATCCTGATGTTCAAGCATCTGGGCCAATTCAAATGTGAAAGGTTTTGGTTCACTAAGCCTCTCAAGATCAATCGAGTAAAGGTTTTTTGAGATTGAATTTACAATTTCTCTGAATTTTTCAGGAGAAATGTCCTTACAATCTCCACTGATCCTTTTTACAATTTTCCTAAATTCTTCTTCCGGATTTTCTAAATTACCTGTTAGATAGTTATAGACATTACCGTCTCTGTCAGTACCAAAGAAATTTTCTTTTTGCCTATCAACTTCCTTAATAACAAAACCTCCTAATTCTTGTAAAATATTATCAGCGGCTGTACCGACCTTAAATTCTAAATTAAAATACCTTCTGAGATTGTTCAATGAATCATCAAATCTTTGATAAATTGGAACATCTGGTGAGTCAGAACTATATCTCTTATGTGAATGAACCGAGGTAAAAGAAGAATCTCTTAATCTTGCCAGGGTCACAGCTTGAGATGCTAATCGTCCTGTGCTTTCAAGATTTTTGTATAAAGAAACCAGGTCTGAAGCATCAGGTACAAGCTCTGTAAAAGTGACTCGTGATATCCTGCTGTCAGGATAGTTATAGAAAAAGGGAGCCGGCTCAGGATATCTCACTCTTGGAAGATTTTCAGTCATTATATCTACAGGAGTAATTGTTCTTTCTTCAAGTTCAAGCTTGAATCCGGCTAACTTTTTCAATACATCCGGTAAAAAAAAGATGGGCGGCTCAATATTGTTTAGCTTTGCATTTGATCCGGCAACTAATTTGTCTATACCCTCCTGTTCAAGCGGTCCAAGTTCTGATTCCATGTATCCCAGGATCCTAAGAGATTTGGATTCAGTTTTTTTTCGGGAAGATATATCTAGTCTTTTGCCAATTGAAGATACCGGCTGTATTTTTATAACATAATTGGATGAGCCGACAACCTGATCCAGGCCTAGTTCTTCTCTGAATTCTTCAGCTTTTGAAGTATCATCAGCAACAAGAGAATGGCCGAACACAATCAATGAAAGATTTTTTTGGAATTCATTTACCTGACATTGCAATAAATTATACTGCGAAACTGATAAAGAACCCTGATAATACTCTAGTAGATTGTCTAAGCTTTCAAGAGAAGAGTTTAACCTTTCGATTAGATCTTTCACATCTTCTTCGACAGATAACAACGGATCTGAAAAACCCTTGTCTTCCAGATGCACTAAAAGATTGTCAAAAACTGTCTGTTCAAAAATATCCGATTCCGGATGTCTGTCCAAATAGACTTGTAAATAAGGAAATTCTCTACTGAAAGCTTCTCTGATCAGTTTATAATGGTTTGTCATTTTTTATAAATGGTCAAGTAGATGACTAATTCTCCTGGAGTTTCTAATCTTTCTCATAGCTTTGCTTAGAATTTGTCTTACACTATCACGAGTAATTCCCAGCCATTCTCCAACCTCCTCTAATGTTTTACTTTCTCTTTCTCCATGATTATCCGGCAGTCCATAATACAATCCTAATGCACGCTTTTCCTCATCTGTGAAGAAATATGGATCTCTCCATAAACTCCAAAATTCCCTCATTAATTCATGATCTTTCTCACAGCTATCAGATTGTGACGGAACTGGAGGAGGTAAATCTTCAAATGAGGATGCCTCATGAGGAGCGGTCCGGATTTCAATTAATAATTTTTTCAATTGGTATTTTTCATATTTAACCGGATCAATCCTGAAAGTATTAACAATATTGTCAAGTTTTTCTCTTAAAGGAAGAATTATCAGGGGATAAATTTCTGACTGATAAAAATCATTTCCTAGTCCATCAGGAATCTTGAAATCTATCCCCTCCTCCAGCTCTTTAACATGATCTGCAAGTGTTTTCATAACAGATTCTGCTTTTTTACTGTCTTTTTTTAATAGATTATTATATACAAAAAAGAATCTATCCTGTCCATAAACAAAAGGGACAGCATATTGGATATCCTCAAATAAAAGTAAATGCCTGCAGAAATCAAGTACGGTTTCTTTTCTTTTTTTAGCTCCGGTCAACATCTGGATTTCTCCAAGTCTTTTCTCAAGACCAAATTCCTGAATCAATGGCAATGCCCTATTATATATA
>WJJD01000028.1 GCA_014729915.1 Candidatus Woesearchaeota archaeon
GATAAAGGTCAATAGTCAGAATGGGACATCTTACACAACAGAAAGAATATGTGTTGAAAAATATGAGATATGGCCGTCAACCAAAACTCTTTCAGGGGGTAATTGGGAATGGGAATGGAGATTTGCATCAGATTCAGATGCCTATTTTCATGTACAGGTTTTAAATGACGCAGATCAGCCGGTTGCAGCAAGCAAATTAGATGTGGAATTAACAAAACTTACAAATATAATTACTGGTCAAACCTATAATGAGCCTTCTCATAAAGTATTAAACGAGACTTCAAAAGGATATCTTATTGCTAATGCAACAAAAGGAGATAAGGGACAGCAGGTAATCAATCTTTCATTGGACTCATTGAGCCTTGCTTCAGGATTCTACCAGGCAGAAATTGAAGTTACAGATGATGAAGGAAGTGTTGACTCAGGAATGGTATCTTTTCAGATAAGTGATTTAGATGTATATGTTGAAACAAAACGATCAGGAAGCCAAGCCTTTTTGTTTGAACCTACTGATACAGTCCAGTTTGCAGTAACAGCAGATTATTTCAATGGCTCAGATGTGCCTGATGGTTCAGATGTGACTTTGGAAAGGCTTCTGATGATTTCAGGAACTACTCCTAAAACTGTTTCAACTGATATTTATTCAAGCACAACAAATACAACCACAGGTGGGTCTTCTTTAATTACCTTATCACCAAAATCCGGAAAACAGCTCTCAAACGGAGATTATCTTGCTTTTGTCAAAGTTGATACAGGAGAAGAAACAGAAATCAGGGAAGTATGGTTCATGGTAAAATCATTCTTTGTATATGCTTATACTGTCCCCTATTATTATGCAGCACCGAACCAGTCAAAAGATGTTTACGGATTTGTCTTTGATCCTGATTATCTTCCGATGTCCGGAATTGATATCAGTTTTGATGGATTTTATGATGTAGAGAATTTTGATCTTGTCGAGGGAATAACAGCATCTGACACCCAGACAGATGCATCAGGAAGCTTTACTTTGTCATTAAGCTCAACTCCTGCAATAGAGGGAACCTATGTTTATGTAATAAAAGCATACAATCCAGGCACCGGAGAGACTATAGAATATATGGACTTCTTAGAGATTAAGGAATATTCTTCAATTGACTGTTCACTTGTAGATTCAGATCAGGAATCTGTTACTCCATCAACATCTGTACAATATAAGATGACAATAAAGGATGCAAATGACAACGGGGTATCAAATTTAAATGTGAGTGTTTCAAAATTCACAAACACTAATACCTGGACGGACAGGAGTGCAACAACCACAACATCAGGCACAACAAATGCAAACGGGGTTGCAACAATAACAGTTACCTCACCAAGTGTTATCGGAAGATTCAGACCGATAATCAAGGTCAATGATAAAGAGCTTGCAAGTGAAAATTATGCTTCTGGAATGTGGCCATGTGAGATTGGTGTATATAGGACAGAAGTGGATCTTGAACTGCAGGATCAGAATGGTGCAGCAACTATAGATTTCAGTCCTCAGGACAATATAAGTGTGAACTTCATGCTCACAAACCCGGGAGGAGGAGCAGTTGATATGAATGAGCTTAAGCTTGTGCAATACGTCTGTTTGTCTCCTTCATGCATGCAGGGTTCATCTCCTCCATATGTTACAACACTTGGAGCAAAAAAGACCTCAAATTTCCAATCAAGTAACATATTGCAGTTTGATGCTCCATCAAAAAAAGGGACTTATTCATTAGTTACACAGGCAAAAGACACTAGTGACAGTACAACAACAATCCCTGCAACATTTAATGTTGTTGATGCAACATTTGATTATTATATATGGATTATGGATACTTTTGTTGATTCAGGAAACGATGCAAGATTCGGTATTGATACTGACGGAAATCTTAAGGTAAATGTCAGTTCTATTAAGGACATGGACTTAAATGAATTAATAGAATCAAATCCTGGTGCTGAAGCTAGTTTTTCTTCTGGGTACGGATTGCTGTATAATTATTCAACATCATCTCTTGAAGAAGGCACATATGAAATTGAATTATGTGTTTACCAGGACACATGTTCTGCAACCAGCACAAAAAAGAAGTTCATGTTTACAGTGGATCCTTCTAATTATGTTTACGGAAGACCATACAACCCGAGCGGAGCATATACAGCAGATGATAATATAACTTTAGAGATTATTCTGGAAAATGAGACCTATGAACCAGTAAGCTTAGCGGATAGTGATGTATACCTTGCAGATGTATGGAAAGGAAACATAAGGGTTAATTCCACATTCAACAATGTTGTTGTTGAGGATTCACCAAATACAGGCTGGAAAAAAATAACTCTTGAACATACAAAATCACTCTCTCCCGGAGACTATGAGGCAGAGATTGGTGTTAGTCACAGCGGAAGCACGTACAGGGGGAAAATTTATTTCAGAGTAAATGAATATGAATTTGAATTAATAACTAATGACGGAACACCGATGGATTCTACGAATTTTTTCTTCCCGGCATATTCAGTTGGCGACGATGTTGTATTCAATATAACCGGACCTGTTGATACTAACGGTACATTATATGTTTACCAGGCTGACGGCTGGATAAGGGAAGATTCCTATACAACACCGTTTACATTGGACGGAACTGGTTTTAACCAGTCAACTCTTCAGTTTTCATCTTCTGGAGAATATGTTGCAGTTGCAGCAATTCCAAGCATGGATGATCCTCAGCATACAGAAGCACATTATCCTTTTGATATCAAGGCAGGATTCTATGTTGAGTTCAATTGGGATGAGATAAATGACCAGATAGGAACAGCAGACAACATGACAATAAACTTTACAGTTTATAATGTTGATGGGACTCCGAAAAATTCCGGTACAGTTAATATTACTGTTGAAAAATATTATAACCCAAGGAACTGGAATGAGATAAATGATTCAGTAGGGATAACTGATGAGGTAAACATTGACGGATCAGGCCATGCTTCATTTAGTTTTGATCCGGATCTTCAGACAGGTGAGTATGTTGCGGAATTTTCTTTTTCAATCGGCGCAAACTCTTTGATGCAGGATATCTGGTTCAGGATATCTTCAGGAGAGTTCTTTGTATGGAGCCATATGGATTCTTATAAACCCGGGGACACTGTAAATATCAATGCTGAAATTAAGAATCCTGACTGGTCAGGAATTGCAGACCAGGAAGTGGAAATTACTGATATTAAGTTCGGAGATAGTTCCCTTTCCCCGACATATATCAATACAGGGAGTGATTTTACTGATGCTAAGGGTATTGCACAGTTAAGTTTTGATCTTCCGACAGACAAGACAGGAGATTTCAGGGTTACTGTAAACTGGACCAACCAGAGTGAGATAAGGACAAAAACAGTTACTTCCTCAACATTAAATATTGATGTGTTTGAAACAACATTTTCTCCGTTTTCCGGAGGAGATGATTATATATTGGAAGTGTATGCAAATGATAAGGATTATCTTCCGTTAAGCGGTGTACAGGTCAATTATACAATAAGGAGCGAAAATGACAACTGGAACATTGTTTCAGGAGCTGACAATGTCGATGCAGGAACAACTGATGCAGGCGGAAAAGTCCTTATTAATTATACAATACCTGCTGATGCACTTGGAGGATATGATGTTGAGATTAATATCGGAAACGGGGCTGCAAAAAGGTACAGGTGGTTTCATGTAAGTCTATATGATGTTTATCTTAACCTTTATGGTGAAGTCACCGGAGAGGACCAGACTTATGCAGATAATGAAATCCCTACTGATGCTAATGTAATCATTGCTGTAGATATTCTGAATTCAGACGGTTCTGGTGTTGAGAATTCAACTGTCAGCATCCAGAGTGTAAGGCAGATCGGCAATAATCCAGGGGATGAGGTTGATGTAACAAGTGATATCACTTCGATAACACTTATTGACCAGACAGATTCAGACGGTTCAGCAGAATTAAAATTCGGTGTAGCAAATCTTACGCAGGGCAAAGATTATGATGTAGAAATAAGAATATCAGATTCTCAATCAAACGGAAGTATAATGACATATGAGCATAGATGGTTCAGGATACCTGCATACAGCTGGACCGTGGCTCTAACGTCTGATCCCCGTTTAAATGACACCTTAAATTATGATGTGGACAGCAAAGGACCAAATGATTTAGTTTTTGTTTCAATAAATCTTACAGGAGAAATCACAAGCGATACAAAAGTGTGTCTTGACAGGGCTGAAAATCTGAATACATGGAGAAGTGAATGGTATGATCTTTGCTTTGATTCCCAGGAACTTAATGCTAGCAACGGGGCATTATTGTTTAATTTTTCAGCACCTTATGAATCAGGACCTTATGAAGCTGTTATTGAATTAAGAAAATATGAAAATAATAATGATTGGTGGATGACTGAAAAAGAAGAATGGCTCTGGTTTGAGGTTCTTGGTGGAAGTGAAGCAAGCTACCAGTTTGATGTATGGAGTGAAACAGATAATGTATGGGCAGGACATAATGCCACATTTAATGTTGAGTTATGGCCAAGAGACGGCTGGGGAGATGTTGATGAGGAACAGGTATGTGGAAATATAACAATTGAAGAGATAAGAAACAGCGTAACCTGGAAAGTTGTTAAAACTAAAGAACAGTTGACAGATCAGTGGTTATTAGACAGTGGTGATCCTTTTATGCCAATGAAAAGGCTTGTTGTAACTATGCCTTCTGATCTTGAAGCAGGAGATTACATGGCAAAAGTCAAATGTGAGGACTTAGGAATTGAAAGAGAGACCTGGTTTGATATTGCGTTGTTCCAGACAGCTGTTTTGATGCCGGACAATGTTATGGCAAAACAGAATGTAAGCTTCTGGGCAAAATTGACATATTATAATGGGACGCCACTGGCAAATGCAAATATATCATTAAGAGAAATCAGGAACATCTGGTCAAATAATAAAGTTGTGAAAACATTCAATACAACAGGACAGACAGATGAGAATGGTGAATATCTTGGATCATTTATAGCTCCATCTCAACCAAGTGAATATGAGTTGATAATGGATGTAACTGATGGTACAGATACACAGAAGATCGACAGGTGGTTCAGGATACGTGCAATCACTGTAGATGTTGTTGTCGGAAATCGTCAGAAGATACTATATGAGGGACAGGATACTTCTGTTAAGGTAACAGTAAGTGATTCTCAGACAGGGGCACCAATATCTGATGCAAGAGTCAGCCTGAATATGTTCAGGCATTGGTTTGAAGGCGGAGATTCCGCAACAATAGAAAAGACAAACTGCTCAATTGCAAATGAATCAACAGACTGCCTGACAGATGATGGCTGTTATTGGAATACAACTGAATGTATTTATCTAAGTGAGAGATGTAACTTATTTACCGGCCAGGAGCAGAACTGTATGGATGAGCCTATGTGCTGGTATGATTATTCAGCCGGAGAGGTCTGCAGAGCAGAAGAGAGCGGAGGAGCATTTGATGAGGGAAATATATGGGAAGAGAAATATACAAACTATAATGGAATTGCCCAATTTGACTTTTCAGGAAGCAATGCATTATCAAAAGGAGAGTATGAGCTAGATATAGATGTTGATGCTTATGAAAAAGGATGGTTTTGGACACACAAGTCTTTTATAGTTAGAAAAATCAACCTCACCTTGGCTACACCTAAATTAATGTATTGGCCAGGAGAAGTAATTGAAGTTAACGTAACTGCAAACCTGGTTAATGGATCACCAGTAACTGATGAGTATGAGGTTGAGGCAGCTCTTGAGGAAGCAATGTTTGCTAACATGGAAAAAGATATGGAATGCATGCAGAAAAAAGATAATGCAACCTGCAGTCTTGATCCTGAATGTGAATGGGATCTGGAAATGATGGATATGGGAGGGGACATGGAATACAACTGCGACCAGTATGATGGTAATCAGCAGGGTTGTGATGATGACATGGAATGTGTTTGGTATAATCCTGACAATAATTGTTATGTTGAAGGTGATAGTGAGTTATGCAGTAATTTTGCTGGTGATGAATCTGGTTGCAATGCTACACAAAGCTGTGGCTGGATATCAGGAACATGTGAGCCAGATTGTGATCCCGGAGCATATTGCGAAACTTACTGTCCGGGAGCAGCAGATTGCGGCAGCAGGTGTGATAGTTGTGACTCAACTGAACAAATGGGAATGTGCATATACAGAGAACAAGTATATGATGAAGTATTTAATGTGACCTTTGATAATGGTCTTGCACAGTTCAATTTCACAGTACCAAGTAATCAGTCAGCTGGTCCTATAATGTTGATATCCGACATTGTTGATCCAAATAAGTTAGTTGAGGATTATGACGGAGGAGGATTAGTTCCGAAAGCAGTAGAATTTTTGGATGGAATGATTCTTGTCATGGACAACGGTACATCTGAATTTATTTTGACTGTAGAAAATCCGACTCTGGGAGCAAATGAATTTGTTTCAGTTAACATAAGTTCTTCTCCAGAAGATGCCCAGAAATATGCTCTTGCACCAGGTGCTATGCATCTGCAGTCTGCAGGAGGAGTGATATCTATGCAGCAGCTGAACGGAGGAGGACCTGAGTCAGGAAAAGAAGATTATTATGGAGGAGAAATATATTTGAATCCAGAGGGAACAACCCACACTATGGTTCTTTCCAGAAACAGGGCAGC
The DNA here is from genome assembly GCA_014729915.1 of Candidatus Woesearchaeota archaeon. Lineage (GTDB taxonomy): Archaea > Nanobdellota > Nanobdellia > Woesearchaeales > GW2011-AR15 > WJJD01. The sequence continues at coordinate 6,697 of WJJD01000028.1, forward strand.
AGAGTATGTTGCAATGTTACCTTTGGTTGAAAAAGGATCCGGTTTCATGATGGGAAGCTTTGAGAATGTTTTCCCTGTAAGTTATGAGGTGAACAGCTCTGCAGGAGAATGTACAAGAAACTATGACTGCAATGACAATGACAACCAGACATGGGATGTCTGTGTCCTGATGAAATGTGTCCATAATAACATCTCAGCAGTTGAGTGCAGTTCTGATTATGAATGTCCGAATACACCTGATCAGGGAATCTACGGAATCTGCGACTGGACAGGACAATGTGTTAATATAACAGGTTCATGCAGCAAGAACAGTGATTGTGATGACTCTGATAATCAGACAATTGATTACTGCGAGTACTATGAATGTGTCCATGAGAACTCTTATGAGGTAGAGTGCACCCAGTCATCAGACTGTACTGAGTTCCCGTCTGACGGACAGGATTATACAGCGTTCTGTGAATACGGAAAATGTGATTATGTACTCACAAGCAATGTTGAGTGTACTTCTGACTCTGACTGCAACCAGGGAGAATGGTGTGATTCATGGGACCACCAGTGCCACTATGATATGGGAGGCAACTGTGAGTGCAACACAACAAGTGAGTGTACACAGCAGCCTTATGGCGCTGATACAATTTCAGAGTGCTGGTGTATGTGTGAATACTACAATGCATCAGACATAAACTGGCTGTATTCCTGGAATACAACAAGGGACGGATTCGGTAATGAATCTGCAGGAGTTGAGTGGGGCTGGGAAGGAAACGAAGATGTTGATGAAGCTAAACCCTTCTGGGGAAATCCGGGTGGAGATGTTATTTTGGCTTCAGTTGCTAATGACTCAGATTATCTTTATGTGCAGATGGAGACCGGTGGATTTGATTTTGGAGGAGGAATTCCATATTGCGGAGGCTCTTATCCAAGCAGCGGTGACGGTTACATAAAAGGAGAAAGATTTGTTGTTTATTACAACACAACTACCGGAGGAAACTGCAACATAAGTGATGCCGATTATATGTATGAAGTGAATTTCAGCCAGAGCTCAACATATATGGTAAGCAAGTTTTATGAATGCAGCGGAGGTTCCTGGGTTGAGGATGCATCTGCAAATGCTCAGGTTGCTGTAGACTGCGGTTTCGGTACAATTGATTATAAAGTAAACAAATCTGCAATTGGAATGACAGATTATTCACAGATAGTTGTTGCAGTGTACATGAGAAGCTATACAGCCTATTCAAGTGAATGGACAACAGAAGAATGCGATAAGGACGGATGTATTGATGTTGCATATTCAAGCACTAATGTAAGTAGCCTTATAGACAGGGTTCCAAACTCTGGCTGGCAGTGGATAAATGACACAGGCTGGGCAGGATGGGCTGATTCAGGAATGATGGAGATGTGCGGAGATGGAGTGATTGATGGTGCAGAAGAATGCGATGATGATAACATGAATAACGGAGACGGCTGCTCAGATTCATGTGAAATAGAACCGGGTTATGTATGTACAGGTGAACCATCAAGCTGTGAACAGGCAACAATGAGTGTTGACATCACAACACCAAATGACAATGTGTATAATGTTGCAGGTTCAGAAAATGAAGTAATGATTGTATACAACCTTACAGGAAACCTGACTCTGACAAATTATTCATATACACACATCTATTTAGATGATGCGTCAGTTTACAATGATACAAGCACAGATTCATTGGGAGTTTCAACTTACAACTTTACAAACCTGTCAGAAGCTGCATATACCTTGAATGTTACTTTGGTTAATAACACAAAGGGAATAATATCAACAGACACTATTAATTTTTCAGTTCAGTATGATCTGCATTCATTGTCAGGTTATGTGTTGGATACCCAGAATAATCCTATTGAAGGAGTGTTGGTTGATATAATGCAGGAAGGACAGGGATTCAGTGATAATGTGTTGACAACAGCACAGGGATTTTATAACATATCCTCGATCCCTCTGGGAAATTATTCGTTCAACGCAGAAAAAAATGAGACATATATTTTTGGAGTATGGACAAATTCAATGTTTTTAATCAATGACAGTTATGAATTGAACCTTACTTGGTTAAATATAACAGTAAATTCAACACCAGATAAAACAGAGTACAACAAATCTCTTGGAGAGAATGTAACTTTAAATGTATCTGTGATCAATTATGAAGGAAGTGACTTATTTGACTGGAACATTTCAGCTTCATTGTATTTTGACAACGGAACCTATTATGAGGAGCTTGATGAAATCATCGCACCGATTGTGCTTAATTCAAGTATCTGGAAAAATTCAACATTTGAGTTATATTTAAATAGTACAACTGAATTTACAGAATTAAACACAGAAGGTGCTGTTTTTACTGATAATGCTTCAGTATTTGCGACCTGGACGTTACCACAGGAACCGGATCTGGTGTATAATGCAGAGGATGAGGATCCGATTAATGCAACAGGGGGTGCATAAAAATGACAGGAAACAAAATGAAAAAGACAATAATATTGCTGCTGTCTGTATTTTCAATTTTACTTTTTTCAGGGATAGCTTATGCGACATCGTGTTCGGTTGCAGCAAGTGATACTGCAGTGATAGGAGCAGATGAAGATATCTCATTGACGTGTTCAGAGATTGGTTCTGGAAATACAGTTACTATTGAGCCAAGCGGGTTTTCAACACAATGCATCACACTTGATTCTGCAAGTAAGCAGGTTTCAACAAGTAGCCCGACAACAACATTTTCAGTTACTGGTGTAAGCATGTCCTGCAGTTTGTCTGTTTCAGACAGGACAGTAGACTGGACTTTTACACATTCAGGAGGAAATTCAATAGCTTCGAAATCAACTGTATATAATGTTGTTCCGATGCCAAGCATAACCCCGAGCTTTGATGAGCCGGTTTACTCGGCAAGCAATGATTCATCCAATGTTACAGTAACTTTAGCTTTGACAACTTCGCAATCAGAAGTTGATATAAGAAATATTGAGCTTCTTCTTACAACGAGTTTTAATGGTACTGAGCTTGAGAATATTGCCGGGTTAGAGAACAAGACACAGGAGAACGGGACAAGCATTACTATTGATGTTTCAGAGTCAACAACACAATATGTAACGTGGAATCTTGAGCTTCCGCCTTTGCCACCGGGGTCAACTTATGATTTTAATGTAAGCTTGACATCAGACAATGCTAACCCCACTATGGCTACTGCTTTGATAAATGTATCTTCAGGAGGAGGCGAAACAACTATTGAGTATACTTATGGCACAGCAGAGAGTTGGTATCTAATAAGTATTCCAGTAGGACTTGATGATTCTTCTGTAAGTTCAGTATTTTCAGATATGAATGATTTTTACGAATTATGGCAGTGGGATGCAGATTCACAATCCTGGGAAGGATATTTTAAAGGATTTCCGGGAAATGATTTTTCAAATGTGAATGCTTCA
>WJJD01000179.1 GCA_014729915.1 Candidatus Woesearchaeota archaeon
AAGTTCATCAGGAGAGACAATGGAAACCAAGGTTGATCCCAGATTCGGAAGAAGCAGGTATTTTATGATTGTTAAAGTGCATGATAAGGAAATCACGCACCACAAGGCAGTTGAAAATATCGGCGGAAAACAGATGCATGGGGCAGGAATCAAGGCAGCAGAGCAGGCCGGAGAACTAAAAGCAGACAAGATAATAACAGGAAACATTGGGCCAAATGCCTCAAATGTATTAACGGAATTAGGAATCGAAGTTTACGAGGCTTCAGGAGACATAAGAAAAGCAGCTGAAGATCTTATTGAAGGAAGATTAAAAAAAATAGATTCAAATGTGGGCAGCCACTTCGGTATGAAAGGAGGAAACAGAAAATGAAGATAGCAATATCAACAGATTCAGGAAAAGTATCAGTGCATTTCGGAAGATGCCCTGAATTTACTATAGTTGAAATTGAGGACAACACTGTAAAAAGCAAAGAAACAATTGATAACCCCGGGCACAAAACAGGATTTTTACCAAAATATTTTAATGATAAGGGCATAAATTGTGTTATTGCAGGAGGAGCAGGCTGGAGAGCAAAAAACTTTTTTTCTGATTACGGAATTGAACTTATACTAGGAGTATCAGGAGATATTGATTCTGTGATTGAGGAGATTAAAAAAGGCAAGCTAAAATCAGGTGAAAGTATGTGCGCTCCAGGAAAAGGAAAAGGATATGGAATACAAAAAGAAGACGGGCACAATCATTAGAAAGTATAATTATTGTTTTTTCAATTAAAATAATATAATATTCAAACAGGGGTAGTTAAAACTTATCAAATAATTTTGCTCTTAGTTTTGTCCATGAATTAAAAAAAACATTGAGAAATACAATTTGAAAATTTCCAAGGGACAGGTCAACTATGAATCTCTTTCAGACTATAATAAAATATTATTTTTTGTTTAGCAAAGTGCGGGATTGTTGCAAGAGATTTGAATGTTTGTAAAGGAAATCTAATATTAAAGTCAGGGAGAAAATGAGAATTATCGGAATTACGGGTGGAAAGGGAGGGACAGGAAAATCAACTGTTGCGACTGCTCTTGCAGTTGAGCTTGCAAAAAACAATAGTGTTCTTCTGGCTGATATGGATGTTGAGTGCCCGAACGACCATCTGATCTTAAATATAAAAAGAAAAGAGATTAAAAAAATCTATCAGAGAATACCTGAATTTGATACTGAGAAATGCACAGGATGCGGGAAATGCGCAAATGTATGCAAGACAAATGCAATTGTTTCTATAAAAAACAAACCACCCATATTTATAAAAGAGCAGTGCAACGGATGCGGGGCATGCATGATTGTATGCAAAGATCATGCAGTCTACTGGGCAAAAAAGCCTATTGGAAAACTTTATTCAGGAAAGAATTACAATATCGATCTGGTAACAGGCGAGCTAAAGATCAGTGAGCCAGTTTCAGAAATAGTTGTTGATCATATTAAAGAGATGATTGAAAAGAACAAAGAGAAGTATGATTTTATCCTGATTGATACTGCTGCTGGAACACACTGCGATGTGATCTGTGCATTAAGCTATTGTGATTTTGTGTTAGGTGTAACAGAGCCCACTCCATTAGGGATACATGATGTTGAGCTTATAATCAGATTGATAATAAAATTAAAAAAACCATTTGATATTATCTTAAACAGATATGAAAAGGAAAATGAGCATATGATTACAAACATGCTTGAAAAATACAACAAAAGAATTTTTGCAAAAATCCCTTATAAAAAAGAGATAATGGAAAAGTATTCGAAAGGCATCCCGATTAAGGATGAGAGCATAATAAAAATTGCAGAGGCTGTGAGAAATGGATCTGATTAAATTAAAAAGGGAATTGATGCTAAAAGGAATCTACTGCCTTATTATTGAACTAAAAAAGGATGACAAAATCAAGATAGGAGCATTAGGCAGCATAAAATTTAAGAAAGGAAATTATGCTTATGTCGGCTCTGCACAGAACAACTTAAAAAAAAGAATAAAAAGACACTTTTCCGAAAACAAAAAACTGCATTGGCATATTGATTATTTTTTAAAAAATAATGATACTGAAATAAAAAAAGTATTCTATAAGGATGCAGCAAAAGAACAGGAATGCAAAACAGCCTGTTTTCTTGAAAAATATGAAGAATCTGTTAAAAATTTCGGCTGCTCTGACTGCAGGTGCACATCACATTTATTCAGATTAAAATCATTAAGAACATTAAAAGAATTGAACTTCAGAGAAATTTTATAATGAAACAGATAACTGTGCTTTCAGGAAAAGGAGGAGTCGGAAAAAGTTCTATTGCTGCTTCTTTAGGTGTTGTTTTATCAAAGGAAAAAAAGATTGTGTGTGCGGATTGTGATGTTGATGCATCTAATCTTGCTTTGGTTTTTGGAATTAATGAGAAAGATTATAAGAAGTGGGAGCCGATTTCAACTAATGAGAAGGCAGTGTTTGATCTGGATAAATGCATCTCCTGCGGGAAATGTGCTCAAACCTGTTATTTTAATGCAATTTCCTTTAATTCAGATAAAAAACCTGAATTAAAAAAATTCGGGTGCGAGGGTTGCGGTGTGTGTGAACTGATCTGTCCTGTGAATGCGATAAGCTTAAAAAAAGTTAATAATGCAAAAATAGGTTATGGAATATCAAAATATGGTTTTCCTGTTGTCTCAGGACAGCTCAATATAGGTGCTTCAGGCTCGGGGAAGGTTGTTTTTCAGGTAAGGGAACTTGCTAAAAAAGTTGCAGAAGATTCTGAGATCATAATAAATGATGCAGCAGCAGGTATAGGATGTCCTGTTATTGCATCTGTTGTCGGTTCAGATTTTGTTATTGCAGTTACAGAACCGACCCCATCAGGCTTTTCTGATCTTAAAAGGGCTCTTTTTATGGTGAATCATTTTAATATCAGACATGGAATTATTATTAATAAATTTGATTTAAACAATGAATTTTCAAAAAAGATTGAGGATTTTGCCAGGAAAAACAATATTGATGTCTTATCAAAAATTCCTTATGACAAGGCTTTTTTAAAGGCGCTTGTTAAGATGGTACCGGTTGTTTCTTATGAGCAAAAATTTGAGGAGATTTTTAAGGAAATTGCTGAAAAGATAGTTAGAAATTTTTAAATATTTTTTAACCAAACAGATTTTTATTGTTTTTAAGCTTAGCATTTATCTGGATTTTCTTATTTTACTTGTGGGGGCTTGGTGCTTTTTTAAGATTTGCCAAGAATACTTGATGGGAAGTCTGGACCACATTTAGCTGAAGTTCAAACTTAATCTATATTATTATTTATACACTAAATTCTGTTTTTTGCAAAAGTTAATGATTGGATAATTAGATTTTTTAATCCAGGATATTTACTAAATGCAATTAGCATATTCAGATTTGTTTTTATGCTTTTCTTAATACCCCACTTTTTTGCTCTAAATGAATTTACAGCAGAAGATGGAGTCCAAAAAACTTTTTTATTATTTTTTATCATATACTCATTTATTGCAAATTCAAGAAGGTAACCATGTATGTTCTTTTTTAAGATATTTCCTAAATCATCAGCTTTTATTATTCTTTCTCCGGAAAGCACAGTATTTGCGCGAAATAATTTAATGTGAAAAGAAGAGTTTAATCTTTTTAAAATAATCATATCAACATTGCTTGAATTTTTCATTTTTAATATAGTTCTTGATATTTCTTCTGATTTCAGATTTTTAAGATCAGCATCTATTAAGAGAACGAATTCAGAATTTACTAATTCCAGTCCCTTTTTTACTGCATTAGTTTTTCCCGAATTTTTTTTTAAATTAATAAGAACAACTTCCGGAAAGAATTTTTTAACAAGATTAGGGGAGCTGTCAGTTGAACCATCATTTACACAGATTATTTTGTGAAAAAGTTTAACTTTTGATATTTCCTCTAGTACTGGAATTATTGTTTTATGTTCATTGTGAAATGGGATGATGCAGCTGCAGAATTTTGTCATAGACTTATTTAATTTGAACTTTATTTTAAATATTTCTGGGTGATAAATTTTAAATATTTTAAACACATTCTGTTTTACAGGGTGATTTGGATGGAAGAAGAACAGGCTCAAAAAGATTTTGGAGAAGAAGTCGGCAAGGTAACGCATTTTTTTGCAAACATCAATGTTGCTGTAATCAAGCTTACAGAAGGAGAACTAGAAGACGGGGATACAATAAGGATCAAAGGAGCGACAACTGATTTTGAACAGGATGTAAAGTCGATGCAGATTGACCATGAGGATATAGAAAAAGCAGAAAAAGGCCAGGAATTTGGAATGAAAGTGAAAGACCGGGTAAGAAAGCACGATAAGGTCTATAAGACTTAAAATTCATATCAATACTATAGATAAAGGATTATGTACAGGCCAATGCTTTTTTCAACAATATTTATATAATCCTTTCTATTAATTATTTTTCAGGGGTGGTTATCATGGGTCTTATCGGAGGATTAGAGTTGCCTGAATTGATTGTGATCTTGTTTATTATTCTGTTATTTGTGGGAGCGGACAAGCTTCCTGAGCTTGCACAGGCATTAGGAAAATCTGTAAACGAGTTTAAAAAAGCAATGAAGACAGAGGAAGAAAAGCCAAAGAAAAAAAAGAAATCCTCAGAAGAACTTGCAGGTTGATGGAATTAATCTCACATATAAAAGAATTCAGGCAAAGGTTTGTTAAGGTAATCTTTATTTTTTCAATATTTTTTTCTACGGCTTATTTTTTAAGCCCTAAGATTATAAATGTGATAACAGCAACACTGCCTCCGAAAGTAAGGCTAATTTCCACTTATCCTATGGAGTCTTTATATTCCCAGATAAAGATTGCTATGTATATTTCATTTCTGCTTACACTTCCTTATCTTCTTTTCCAGATAATTGAGTTTATCAGGCCTGCCCTTAAAAAACAGGAAAAAAAATTCATAAATCTTTTTTATCTGGGATTGTTTTTGTTTTATACCGGTTGTGTTTTTGGCTTTATTTTTTTGTATGTTTTTGGAATCTATTTCTTATCAGAACTAAGCATTAGTATGAGTATCGGGAATTTATGGAGCCTTGAAAAAACAATCTCTTTTTTATTTACTGTCTGCTTTCTTCTTGGAGTTTGTTTTCAGCTGCCTCTGCTCATCCTGATTTTAAACAGATTAAAAATTTTTGATAAAAAATTTTTAAAAGAAAAAAGAAAACAGATCTATATTGCAATATTGATAACTGCAGCTGTTATAACACCAACTGGAGATCCGTTTATAATGATAATAGTTACAATTCCTCTGATTTTTTTGTATGAGCTGAGTTTATGGTTGATTAATTGAAGCAATGCTTGAAGAGCTTCTTGTTCTTCTAATTGAGTTGAATAAAACAGATCCTGATGAAAATGGTAAACATACTGCAACTCCTGAAATTTGTGATTTGGTCGATAAATTAAAATCACTTATAATAAACACAAAACAGCCTTTAAACACTACTAAAAAAAACTCTGTAGGTTGGACTCTGACAGGTGTATATTACGATGTAGCAAAAATATCAGAATACAGAGATGGTCTGATTATTGAATTTTCATTGGATCAGATTAAGGATGCAATAAAACTAATTAACAGAGCAAAAGCTGAAGAAATAGTTTTTATCTAATGAAAATATTTTATTTTTCTTCCCATACACTTGCTGTATAAGTCAAAACATTGATATTCTCTTTCCAGCAATATTGGGTTAGACCTGCTTTGATGCATAATCTTTGCAGGAATTCTTTTTTTTCAGGGAGCTCTTCCCATACTTGCGGAAGATATGTTGCCTGATGCAGCCCTGATTTTACGATGACTCCGTGTTTTTCAGGAATTAATTGCTTTAACAGATCTTCCGGGTTTTTATAATCTAATCTTTCAGGGACAGATAATGCAGAGATCTCAATTTCAATCTCATCTAATTCATGCTCCTGAACTAGCGAAAATCTTCTGTCATTAACAGCAGCATTTATAGTATTATCTATTACACATTCATATAAAGTCTCCTGCGGCATGATGTGTCCGATGCAGCCTCTTAAGTTGTTTTTTTTGTTCAGGGTTACAAAGCATCCCTGTTTTTTTAATAATCTTTCTGAGATCAGGTTTTTATTTATTTTCGGAATCTTGGTTTCTTTGATATATTTCTCTAATGTTTCCCTGGATAGCTTTAATAGGAATTCTTTGTCGTTTTTAGAAATATCAGGTTCATAAAAAACAATTGAAGAATAACCCACAACACTTGATTTATCTCCTGAAACATCTCCTGAGTTCTTATAGTTAATTATCTTTGCGTCCCAGTTGTTTAATTTAGAGATTTCTAATAAAATAAGTATCCCGGAAAGGCCGCAGGCTTCACAGTCCTCTGCTTTTTTTATATTCAGGGTTTCAATACTTTTTATGCATTCTTTGTCAAGAGAGACAGCCTCACCATATTGATGATAATGGGAAAGGTCTGAACTTATGACAAGCAATGTGTTTTTGTCAATATAGGAATTTATTAATTCAGCTGTATCTTTAATCTCATCATAATTAATGTTTCCTGTAATTATTGGAACTATCTTAAAGTCAGATAATTTCTTTTGTAAAAACGGAAGCTCAAGTTCGATCATGTGATTTTCATGGGCTTTTTCTATGAAATCAAAAAGCTCATTTTTTAACAACCTACTGGTAATTTCTGACACAGGAACTTGGCCAAGTGGTGTTTTGTAATGCGTGTAATTTACAGTTGAGATTTTAAAATCAGGAGATTCAGGATTGTGATTGGATGCAATAATTATCACTTTATCATAATCATTTTTTAATTGCAAAAATCCATTAGAAGCGACCTGTCCTGAATAAACATAGCCTGCATGAGGAACTATAAGTGCTTTTATTTTTTCTATGCCATGATCTTCTGAATTTTTAAAATATCTATCAATTGCTGAAGATAATTGAGACTCTGTTTCCGGATACCAGGAACCGGAATATTTTGGGAATCTTACATTTTTTTCAATTGTTTTATGATTATTATTTGTTTTTATTGAAAAAAATAATAGCAAGAGAAGACTCATTATTATTATAAAGATTATATGTTTTTTAGATCCTGAAATTTTTAATTTTTTACCTCTTTTTCCTGCCATGAAAATTTAAAATAGGATTTTGATATAAAAATTTGTTGGAATAGAATTTAATATGTCAATTCCACTAATTGACCCTTAATCAATTAAATGCTTTTCTTCAACTCTTGAGATTAAAGCGAAAAGCAGAGCTAGTATCCCTAATAATATTAATGTAAAATCGAATGACATTTCCGCTAAAAAACCGACAATCGGATTAACAATTACTAAAACCAATCTCTGAAACATTGAGATTGTTGAAATAACTGTTGCTCTTTCAGAAGATTCTATGTATTTGTTCATGTAGCTTGTAAATAAAGGTCTTCTTGCAAGACCAAATCCTCCTCCAATAATGATTGCTGATAAAACAGCTAACGGATTAGAAAATAATCCCCCCAGGATATACATAAAACCTGTTATCAGGCTGCTGAACAGCAAAACATTCTTTTTTGAGCCAAATACTTTTTCCATAAAAAGATAATTATTGAGTATTATTATCTGGCTTAAAGAAAAAACTGCATGGACAAATCCGAAAAATTTTATGGGGATTCCTGCTTTTTCAAGCATTGGCTGATAAAACCATATCATAAAGTATCCGATTGCTGCAATTGAAACCATATCAAAAGTAAGCAGCTTAAGTATCTTATTTTTCTTGAAAAAATCTGTTCCTCTTGTTAAGATCTTTAGATAATTCTCTGATCGCTTGCTAGTTGTTTCAGGTTCTTTTAGTGTCATTCCTATAAAAAAAGCGATTGTCAAAGGAACAGCTACTAAAAACATGGGTGCCCTTAAACCAAAATTTGAGGCGATCAGGCTGCCAACAGGAGCTGACACAAGAATTCCTGCTAACTTGAAACTTTGAAGCCTTCCAAATACTTGTTTGGATTTTTTTGTCTGTTTTATAATTTTTAAAGAATCATAGATCAGGGCTTCTCCTGCACCTGAATACATTGATGCTGATAAAGCAAAAAACATCTCTCCGATAAGAAAAATAAAAAAATTCGGAAAGCTAGAGTAAATTAAAGGGCATACAATGCCTGCTGCTGCACCGATGATCAGTGTCTTTTTCCTTCCTATATAATCAGCTAAAACACCAGAGGGAATTTCCAATAAGAAGATCCAAAGCATGAACCACGACTGAAGTATCATCACCTGGGTGAAGTTTATATTCCCCCAGTCAGTAAAAAAGGGTATAAGAATACCTCCGAAAAAATGCATTGAAGAGAAAAATATGAAAAGATAAAGTTTTTTTATGTTTGATTTATATGTCTTTCTCATTCATATAATAAGACATCTATAATTAATATATTTTATGGTTTTTGCAAATTTAAATCCTTTTCGAATTAGTAAATAAACAATAATCAGAATAAATTTCTGCAGCACAGAAATTTATACCAAAACCTTTAATTAATAATTTTACTTCGTAAAATTATTATGGGAAAAAGGGAGGATTTTGCAATTGCTTTTCTGATTTTTATTTCAATTATATTTTTGATATTCCAGAGATATTTTGATTTTTCTATGATTATGTTTTCTGATATATATATTGGATTAGTATACTTATTGATTGTTTTGATTTTTCTCCAGACAATATTTGATTGGAAGTTTCTTAAAAAAAAATTAATTTATTATATTTTTTTTCTGCCGATTGCAATCTATCCTGTACTAAAATGTTATTTTAAGATTCCCTATATTTTTTGCAAGAGCTGCCCGAGAAAATGCATATGGGGACACTTAAGAGAATTTATTGTCCAGGGATTTATCATTATAAATATTGATAAAAGGAGCTGGTGCTTTAATTACTGTCCATTTGGTTATCTTCAGGATCTAAATAAAAAGACAGTTAATAAAAGGATAACTCTTCCTAAAAAATTGGGTCTTTCCAGGTATGTTGTTTTGGCTGCAATAATTTACCTTTTGCTTTTTTTTGGCAGGTTCGGCTTCAAGGCAGAGTATTCGGTAACCTTAATTGTTCTTATTTTTACTGCTGTAATTTTTATTCTCAGCTTTGTTGTCCATAGGTTTTTCTGCAATTATTTTTGTCCTATTGGTGCAGTAGGGGATTTGGTTTTAAAACTTGAGAAGTTGTTTAAAAAAAGACAAAGTTAATTCTCTTGCCTTTCAAAAATTAGTTAATTGTAAAATTAATTATACTATAGCCAAAAACAATGAAACAGGAATAATTAACATATTTTTTTCTTTAATAAACTCATAATCATTCGTGCTTAATAAAATCCTTTTTTTAAATATTGCATAATTATTGAAATCACTTTTTGTAACTTTATTTTGATATTTAACTTCAATTCCTAAAATTTTTTTATCTTGCTGAAGAACAAAGTCAGTTTCTTTTTTTTTTGTAAAGAACCATAAATTTGAAGATATATCTAAATCCTGTCTTACTCTTCTTGCAAGAGCTTCACAGACAATCCCTTCAACTAGGCTGGCTTTATTCTCAAAAGAATAATCCTGGTATTTACCTAAGGTGTAGCCATTAAAAACAGAAAATAAAAAGGGATCTAAAAAATAGCTTTTCTTTTTCTTTCTGAATAAAGGTATTTTCTTATTGTAGTTAAACTGATAAAGCAAATTTATCAGGACAAGGCTTTGCAATGTATCTAAATAATCAGATACTGTGACATGGGTTTTTACTTCAGTTTGCTTTGCAATAGAATGAAGTGAAAATTTAGTCCCGTAATTTTTTATGATTCCGATTATGATACTCTTAAATAAATAATCTTTTTTATTGAGTTTGCCTAAATCACCAAGTATCCATCTGACATAGATTTCATAGGTTTCAGGAGAAATAATTTTGTTTCCAATAAATTTTTTTTAGCAAGCTCCCATTCATCAATATAACTAATTTCATCAAAAAACACATATTTATATCCGTTATTCAGAAATAACCTGTCAAATTCTTCAATAACTCTGATAATGTCGTTTTTTGTTGTTAATGGTTCACAGGAAAAATAGAGAATATTTTTTTTATTTTTTTTTAAAAAGACAAAAATTCATAACTTTTAAAAAATAATTTACATCACTTTATAGGATGCCTGATAAAAACATTAAAAAAATTTTTGAAAAAAATTTTTTTAATAAGGATATCTCAAGAAGAGAACTGATAAAAAAATCAGCCATGGCATTAGGAGGAGGCCTTCTGGCATACAGGGGATTGAATAAATATTTTCTTAAAGATTTCCTTGATAAAAAAGAGATAGAATTGTGGAAGTGGTCAAAAGAGTCAAAATTCTATAAAACAATAAACAACTCTGCCAGATGCCTGTTGTGTCCTCATGGCTGCATTTTAAAACATGGGGAAACCGGGGGATGCAGAGCAAGAATAAACAAGGATAATAAGCTGTATTCAATTGTTTATGGCAATCCCTGTGCTGTCCATGTTGATCCGATTGAAAAAAAGCCTTTGTTTCATTTTTTGCCTGAATCAAGGGCTTTATCAATTGCAACAGCAGGATGCAATTTCACATGCAAGAACTGCCAGAACTGGACAATATCCCAGTCAAGCCCGCAGCATACTGAAAATATCGACTTTATGCCTGAGAAGGTTGTAAGAAATGCACTCTCTTACAACTGCCAGACAATAGCATATACTTATTCTGAACCAAGTGTTTTTTATGAATATATGTATGATACATCAAAACTGGCACATGAAAACAAGATTAAGAACCTCTACATCAGCAACGGATATATCAATGAAGAGCCGTTAAGAGAATTATGCAAAGTGATTGATGCAGCAAACATTGATCTTAAGGGATTTGATAAAAACAATGTTTTAAGCTTGACTGGCGGAGATTATAATCATGTCCTCAGAACATTAAAGATATTAAAGCAGGAGGGTGTCTGGCTGGAGATAACAAATCTTATTGTACCGGGTTATACAGATGATCTTGATAAAATAAGGGAAATGTCTGCATGGATATCAGATAATCTTGGAGGTGATGTGCCTATTCATTTTTCAAGATTCTCTCCTCAATACAAATTAAAACATCTTTTGCCGACACCAGTAAAAACATTAGAAAAAGCAAGGGAAATCGCACTAAGTTTTGGAATAAAACATGTTTATATCGGAAATGTTTTAGGTAAAGATTATGAGAATACTTACTGCAGCAAAGGGCATTTATGCATTGAAAGAAAAGGTTTTTCTGTAACAAAATTTAATTTAGAAGAAGGAAAATGCAGCAAATGCGGTGAAAAGATTGCAGGAATCTGGGAGGTTTAATTTTACAAAAATAATTTTTACTATAGATTCATAAATTGATTATTTTGCTGCCAATATTATTATACTTAGTATTTTAATTATGCCAACAAAAGCACAAGTCCAGAATATACCGAACAAAGGTATAAATATAATTGAGGCAATAAAACTTCCAAGACAGGCTCCTATAAGATCTGCGTTATAAAGAGATGAGGCTTTTTTGGAAGGTTTATTTTTTAACAGTCCTGATGAGATCGGAAATTCTATACCTGCAATAACAGCAGGAATCAAGGTCAAAAAAGGAAAAATAATAGTTTCATATCCTAATTGAGATCTTTTTAAATAAACTAAAAAGAAACCTAAAATTATGGCAAAGCATATCATAGAAAATTCTGTTAGAATAAGATTTCTTTTTGAGTCAATCCTGTACTTTTCAACAGTAAAAGAGCCTATTGCAAGCCCAAGCATAAAAAATGTTATTATCAGGCTGATCATGCCGTAGACATATCCGTAAAGTATCTGAAAAACAATTATCAGAACAATCTGAAGAGATGCTGCACTAAATCCTGTAGTGAAGATAGAAAAGGTTATTGAATTCAGCCGGGATAAAAAGTATATTGTTATAATAATAAAGAAAATTAAAACCAGTGTGTAATTCTGCTCGGTCAGACCTGTGTATGTTAAAAAACCAAAATAGTAAGTTATTGGCTTAAGTTCCCTGTTTATCTGTACATCCTTATCTATAGAATCTAAAAAATTATCTAGTCTTTCTTTTGTGAATTTTCCTTTTAAATAAAATTCATTTACATATTCTGTGTGTATGTTTTTTTTGTTAAGTGATTCAGAGATATTGTAATTCAGTCTTTTTCCTGAGGCAATGAAGAAAACTTCATCTCCAGGAATAAAAATGATATTTTTAAAAACCAGGCCAAATGTGTTATAAACCGAAGAATGCAGTTTTATGAGTTCTTTATTAAGGTAGTTTTCTGAAGAGCTTAAGCTTAATGAAACAACTCCCTTGTCTGTTAGAATTTTTTTTACATCAGAAAAAAACTCCAAGGTGTAGAATCTGTTTATCTGTGCAGTTTTGGGATCAGGAAGGTCAACAATTACTGCATCATATTTTTTTTCTCTGCTTTGAATATATAGTCTTGCATCCTTGTTTACTATATTTACTTTTTGAAAGTTAAGATTTGTTGTGAATCTTTTTCCTATTGAGATAATATTTGGGTCAAGCTCCACATAATCAATCTCATTAACACCATATTTTAATATCTCATTTATTGTTCCTGAAACTCCTCCGGAGATTAATAATATATTTTCTGGATTATCTGTTTGAGACAGTGCATAATGAATCGTCTCTTCATTTTCTATTGTGTTTTCTGTTGAGAATAAGATTATTCCGTTCTCATAAAAATTGAGTTGGTTTTGGCTTTTTGTTACTGCAATATGTCCATAAGGAGAGCTTTTTTCATAAAGGATAACTTGATTATTGTAAAATAATTCAAGAGATCTCTTTTGTATGTCAACAGTTAAAAATAATAATGAGACTATTAGTAAAATGACAATTGAAGATATCAGAATAAATTTATTATTTTTTAATCCTAAATAAATTAAAGGGATTAAATTTAACAGGAAAATAAAAAATGCAGCCTGAAAAGAATTAAAAAAATAAACTAAAAAAAAACTGAAAACTAAACCTCCGAGAATATCTCCGATATTGTCAATAAAATAAACTTTGCCTATACTTAAGTTAAACCTTATAAAAATGCTGCATGCCAATGTCAATAATGATCCAGAGATAAGGCAGTAAGGTGCAAGAACAAGAAATGAAAATACAACGATTTCGTTTAACCCTAACAAGACTCCCGGATCAAAAATATTGTTTCTTGAATATCTTATAATAAAGATCATAAAAAAGGGAAGAATTGAAAGTAATAGCTGGGACATCATGAAAAATCTGATTTTCTTTTTTTTGATGATTTTTCCAAGATATGCTCCGGTTCCTGTTAAAAAAAGCCAGTTTGAAAAAGTTATTCCGATAACAAGCTCATTTCCTGAAAATATATTTAAAAATTCCCTCATCAAAATGATCTGGGTTACAATAGAAGAGACTCCTAAAGATGTTAATGATAAGATTAATCCTTTCTTCATTTTATAAATTTTTTTTTACAAAAAAATTTATTAGTGGTTTTTAGTGTTATGTGTTTTGTTATGTTTGGAAGATATTTAAATTGTGTGGATTTTTGGTGTTGTGATAATATTTTTTTCACAAATACTTATATATAAAAACTTGTTGTGTTCCAGGTATGCAGGCACCACTTGATGAGAAGTCTATTGAAAAAATTCATCTTGCATCAGTTAATCTACTTGAAAATATTGGTATGTCAAAAAAGAGCCTAAGCCAAGATATTGACGGCATGCCTGATTTTAAAGAAATCCTCAATGATTTAGGATTTAAGATAAATTCTAAAGGAAGAATAACAATTACACAAGAAGATATAGAAGATGCGATTAAAAGTGTACGGGATCATATCACTTTCTGCAGAGGAGAAAATACGTTATCTCTCGGACAAAAACAGGATATCTCTGGAAGGCCTATTTTTCTTAATGGAGGTGCTCCAACAAAAATCAGGAACTATGAGGAAGAGCTTAATGGGGATGAAGAGATAATAATAAGGGATTTTATACCTGATGATTTGGCCATATATGCGGAAATAGCAGAACAACATGACCTTGAGATGATTCTTATGCCTGCAGAATTTTTAGATCCGGCAGTTGATTATGGTCTTGTATGCAGATTATTGGAAATGACTGATAGACCATTATGTATTGGTGTTGATGCAGGACTGGTATACGGATCAGATTTTTTTAAAAAAATCCAAAATGATAAAAAAAATAAGTCGCAGGGACATGAAAATATCACAACACTTATTAACGGAACCTCAGGAGCAATGAGTTTAGATGAATCAATGATGAGTGCAATGCATGAATGTGTAAAACAAGGACTTTGTGTTGTTGCATCAACTGCATCCCAGCCAATGGTCACTGCACCGGG
>WJJD01000029.1 GCA_014729915.1 Candidatus Woesearchaeota archaeon
AAGCAAGTTCTGAAATCTGTCATTCCCAAGGGTCATTCCTTGACTTCAGAAGCAAGTTCTGAAATCTGTCATTCCCAAGGGTCATTCCTTGACTTCAGAAGCAAGTTCTGAAGTTACTGAAAACCGAGCTTCGCCCGATGGGCGAACATGCCACTGGTCTTTGACCAGTGGTGGTAGGGTTTCGCTTGACGTTCTCCTAGGGATTGTAAAAAAATGAATAGGATGCATTTTTCTATTTTGTTATTACTGTTGAATAAAAATAAAATAGAAACATTTAAATATTAATTGTTTTTTACAAGTAGTAACTATAAGTAACTACGTTGTAGTTATAAATAATGATAGAAATAAAATATGGAGGCAAAAAAATGAAAAAAATTATAGGAATTTTGGCAATATTTTTAATAAGTATTGTCAGTGCAGTTTCAACACCAGTATCCACTGATTCAGACATATTTCCTGGTGTGGTTGCCATGGAACCGAATGATTCAGTAGATGTCGAATACTGTGTTGTATACATTGATGAAAATGATGCAGAGACACCAGCAGTAGGACTGGATGTAGCAACAGATAAAATTTGCAAAGACCAGAATAGTATACCTGGATGCCAGGCAGCAGACACTTCTTCACCAGCTGAGTTTTCTGTAACAGTTGTTGACAGTGTGACTGGTGCAGACGGCTGTGCAACATTGACTTTATCAACAACAAATGCTTACGGCGGAACATTTTATTATGAAGTAAATGGAGAAGTTGAAGGAGAAGCAATCACAGAAGAAACTGGTACAGCATACATTCCTGAGTTTGGAGTGTTGGCATCATTAGCAGTTCTTGGACTTGCAGGATTGTTTGTTGCAAGAAAAAGGAAATAATTAATTTGAGATTTTTTTCTCAAATTTTTATTATTAATGAGGAAATAGAAATGAAAAAAGTAATTTTTTTAATTTCAGTTTTTGTATTATTAACTATATCTGTAGTTGCACCTGCTCCTGAAAATGACCAGGATTGTCAAAATTTAGGATATGATGGTTATTGGACAGGACAGGGAGGAATTGATGCGGAATGCATTAAGGCTGGATACGATTTTGGAGTTGCTAAATGGGAATACAATGAAATAGATAAGATTTTTGAAAAAGAATCTGAAATTTCAGGATTTTCAACTTATGTGAACGGATCTGACAGTTATGCAGGTTGGACATCAAACCCAGGAATTTCCGGAGTTATCAGCAAAGAGGGAAAATGTTATCAGATTCTTTCAGGCGGAACAACAGGTTCGATAGAAAAATTATATTTCGGTATAAGCCATGTTACGCTTTGCAAAGATACAGAGGAAGACATTCCTGAATTCAACGGTTTTTCAGCAGTTTTCTTATCAGTTGCAGCATTAGTATTTGTTGTATTCAGGAAGAGTAAATAGATTTTTTTCTTATTTTTTAAAATGTAATATTTTTTTACAACCAGGTAAAGACTATAAAGGTTTAAATAATGTAACTATTTTAATCATAAATCACAGATATTTATTGTAGAGATTTTATCACAAAAAAGAGGGGGGAGGGTATCCAAGGAGATTAAATGTAGAAATATTACTTTTCAAAAATGTTTCAGATACGTAGTTTAATATTAAATTAAGAGGGGTGTTTTATATGATAAAAAAGAGCAGTATATTATTTATTTTTGTTCTAATTATGCTAGCAGGTTTTGTATCTGCAGATGTTGTTTTTGAAGAAACATTTGGTTCAGGAACTGACTGGACAACAACTGTTCCTGGGTGGACCTTCAGTCAGGATGTGACCTCAGGAAGAGATGATATCTTTTCAGAAACAGGAGGGAGCGACGGAAATAGATACGCATGGATTGCTGGAGATTCCGGTGATCAATATATTGAGAAAACAGTTTCTACATCAGGATATCAGAACCTGGTACTTAGTTGTGATTACAATCTTATAGGAAGTTTTGGTACAAGTTCCGATTATATCGTTGTTGAATGGAAATTAACAACAGAATCATCATATAATATATTGTTGAAAGCTTCTGGGGATCAGATAGGTTGGTCCCATATTGTGTTTATTCTTCCAAAAGCTGCACAAGACACTGAAATTGATATAAGGATAAGAGCAGATGATACTGAAGATGATGATTTTATTTTAGTAGATAACATTAAATTGACAGGGTCAGAAATTGCTGAATGCGGAGACGGTGATATTGATAACGGAGAAGAATGCGATGACGGCAATTCTGATGATTTTGATGAATGCAAGAATGATTGCACTCTTCCTGAATGCGGTAATAATATTCTTGAAATAAATGAAGAATGTGATGACGGTAATCTATTTAATGATGATACTTGTGATAATAACTGCTTTTCTGTATTACAGACAGACTGCCAAGGTCAGGCTGACGGAACTCTTTGTGATGATGATATATTTTGCAACGGGCCTGATGAATGCCAGGATGAAATCTGTGTAAATGTAGGTCCTGAAGTTGACTGTTCAGATGGAAATGATTGTACAGATGACATTTGTAATGAAGATGCTGATCAATGTGAAAATCCTGATTTGGGTGCTGGAACACAATGCGGTTTAGCAAGGGATTGTCCTGATGATCAATGCAGCGGAGACTTTGCTGAATTTTATCCTGCAGACGGCCATGACACCTGTGATGGTAACGGAAACTGTGAAATTTATTCATGTAATTTAGAAACAACCTATTGTACAGATGATGATACAGCTGATGGGATCAACACATTGAACTGCGGTGCAGAGTGTGATTCTGATTCTGATTGTGATGATGAAGATGCAAACACAGTTGATACATGTAATTTAGATACCTGCGGTTGTGTTTATACACCGACTGGACCAGAATGCGGAGATGGCAATATTGACTCCGGAGAGGAATGTGATGACGGAACCGAAAACGGTGTATCCTGCTCTCCTGCTTATGACAGCTCATGTACTTATTGCTCAGACACATGCGTAGAAGTCACGCTTTTTGGAGGAACATGCGGTGATGATACTATAGATACTCCTGATGAGGAATGTGAAAAAGATTCCGATTGCTCAACAGGTGAAGTATGCAGCAGCTGTGTTTGTGAAGCAGCACCTTCGGAGTGCGGAGACGGAAATATTGATTCCGGAGAAGAGTGCGACAATGGAATTGGTAATACAGATGTTCCTTGTGATCCCCCTTACGGCGGAAGCTGTGAATATTGTGACAACACTTGCAATATACATACAGTTGACGGTCCTTACTGCAATGATGATACTGTAGATTCACCTGATGAGGAATGTGATGACGGGCTTTCAAACGGCGATCCTTGCACCCCGACATATGATTCGTCATGTGATTATTGTTCAGATATCTGTACAATAATAAATATAACGGGACCTTTTTGCGGGGATAATGTGCGTGATGCTTCCTATGAAGAATGTGACGGAGATGATTTTGATTCACAGGAATGTTCTGATTTTGGATTTGATTATGGAACACTTTCATGTACTGCCAGCTGTGTAATTGATACTTCAGACTGTATGAATTATGAATGCGGCGACGGAATACACAATCCAGGAGAAGAGTGTGATGATGGAAATAATGTGAATGAAGATTTTTGCAGAAATGACTGCACCCTTCCTTACTGCGGTGATAATATCATAGACTCCGGTGAAGAATGTGATGACGGCAACTTTGATAATTATGATGCTTGTCCGGATTTTTGTGAGATTGCTGAATGCGGCGACGGATATGTGTATTTTGCGCAGGAAGAATGTGATGACAACAATCTTATCAATGGAGACGGTTGTGATGAAAACTGTACTATTGAACAAGATGAATTATGCACCCAGCCCATTGATGTAATGTTTGTAATGGATAGATCCGGAACTATGAATCAATTAGAAGCTGGAATGACACGGCTCCAAAGGGCAAAGCAGGCATCGATTACCTTTGTTAATATGATGAATTTTTCAAGAGACATCGGAGGTCTTGCATCATTTAATGAGACCGGAAGGCTGGATAATTCATTGACATCAGATAAAAATGATCTTGTTGCATCAATAAATTCATTGACTGCAGAGGGTCTTACAAATATCGGACAGGGCATTAAGGTGGGACAGGAAGAATTAGCACTTAACGGAAGAGATACCAAAGTAATGATTCTTCTTTCAGACGGAGCACCAAATGCAATGACATTAGACAACGGGTCAATAAGATACTGTTTTGTCACCCCGGAGAACCATACAAATTGTACTTTGTTTGCAATGGAACAGGCAGAAGAGGCCAAAGCAGCAGGCATTGAACTTTTCACAATCGGGCTTGGTGTAAGACCATTCACAGACAGCCTGCTGCGGAATATGTCGTCAGGAGCTGATGATCATTACTTTTCAGCACCAACGTCTGAGGAATTAAGACAAATCTATCTGCAGATTGCAGAGATACTCTGTCCATGCGGAAATGGTGTTTATGAACCTGATCTTGGCGAAGAGTGTGATGACGGGAATGATAATAATTATGACAGCTGTACAAATGACTGCAGGAATGCGGTATGCGGTGATGGTTATCTTTTCTATAGTGATGGAGAAGAATGTGAACCACCTGAAACTACAGATAATCATGACTGCATCCAGACTCAATTTGAATGCCTTGGTGCTAAAGCAGGAATAAGAGACAGTTACGGTGATTGTGATGAAGAATGCGGCTGTATCTATGATAATTTTGAGTATCAATGTATTGAAGGTGAATGCGGTGGAGAATGTGATTCAGATGATGACTGCGATGATTTTGATCCTGAGACAGAAGATTTCTGCAATCTAGAAACCTGCAGCTGTGAATATTCATATTGCGGAGACGGGGTTGTTGATTTTGATGAAGAGTGCGATGACGCTAATGAAAATGAAGATGATTATTGCAGCAATGACTGTACATTGACATACTGCGGAGACAATATAATCCAAAGACCAAACGGTGTTGGAGAAGATGGTCCGCTTGATGACGGGTACGAAGAATGTGATGACGGAAATGACGGAGATAATACAGATGAATGCCTTGAAAATTGTATTCTTCCTGAGTGCGGTGACGGCTATATCTGGGAAGGAGAAGAAGAATGCGAATCAGATTCAGATTGTCCGGAAAATCAATGTGAAGTGACATATGAGGATTATTGTTTGGGAAATAAATTAGCAGATTACAATAACAATCATATCATGGACAATCTGATTGTCTCAGACACATGCGATAATACATGCGAAAACTGTGATTGCACTGACTGTGCAACTGACTGTTCTGCAGAACCGGATCTATATTGTGCATACGGTTACTGTAATGCGCAATGTGATTCAAATGATGACTGTAATGACGGATTAGGGATGACTATTGATACATGTGATATTGATAATTGTATCTGTGATTATGATTACATGGATCTGATAGAAAAAGATAGCAAAGTAGCAAAGGCTATGCCGACATCAAATTTCGGTAAAGGCAGATATTCAATTGTAAATCCCAAAGAAAGAGCAATGGACAGGACATATCTGAGAGTTGATGCAACACCATTGATGGGACAGAGTTTTTCAGAAGTATTGCTGAAACTTGCTGTATTCTATTCCGGAGCAAATGTAGTAGGTGAGAATGTTGTTGCATATTATTGTCCTGAACATGATTTTGATGAGGATACAATTAATTGGGTAAACCAGCCGATTGACAAAGACTGTATCAAAGCAGACACATATACAGTAGCAAACACAGTGACTGCAGGAACACCGGAAACATGGCATGAGTTTGACATAACAACAGAAACAAACAATGAATTGACTTCAGGAGATGGATTATTTACAATTGTACTAGTTTCAGATCTTGAAGACACAGGGATAACAGACAACAGTTATTTCATCCAGTATCTGACAAGAGATTATGATGAAGATGAGTATGAACCAACAATAGAGATGACATAAAGTGAAAGTTTAATCACCATAATATTTAAATATAAGTTATCATTTTTGAATAGATACTTGAAGTAGTTATTCAGTAATGAAAAATAGTGAAGATTAGTAACAGAGATTACAAAAAAGAGGAGGGGTGATTAATTTGATAAATAATACGGAGGGGAAAGAATGAAAAAATTAGATAGAGACAATGTTCTCAAAACAACATTTTTGTTGTTGATGTACATTGGAAGCATTTTTGCAGGAGCTATTTCTTTTGCAGCACCTGTGGTGTATGCTGATAATGGAATTGGGGACATAGTCAAGTTCAAGGTGGATGATGATTATGAAGTTGTTCCACCTGATGTGGCTGTAATAACGACAGACACACAAAAAGATATAACGATATGGATACACAATAACGAGCCTGAAGGCGGAAATTGTATTGATGAGATTATCTTGACATTCCCGGATGACTGGCAGGGAAGTATTGATACAGCAGCATCCAGTGCGACAAATATGGGTGCAGTTGTTAAGACTAACCAGGCAAACAGCGATAACCCGAATCCATATAGCGAATTAGAAAATGACCCAAGGTCAATAAGAATTGTTCCAGATTATTCTCAAGACGGAACAATGCTTTGCCCGAGTGGGACAACAAAGATTACAATCAAGGGATTGACATCACCAACTGATGCCGGAGATTCTGAGGTTTCAATTATGACTTCTGATGAGAATCATAATGAACCAAGCGACAGCTATGTCAGGCTGCCAATTGCAGAACATCCAGTGATAAGAGTCAGTGAAGCTGAAAAAGTAAAGATTGAGTACATACAGAAAAGCGAATTTTCTACTGATGCTGATGCTGACTACAAATTTACAGGAAAAGCATGGGGTGCATGGGGAAGGCTTGATAAGCTTTTTATAAAAAGCGATGCAAGTGCAGATATCGAAGTATATCTTGATAATGGTGACGGTGTATATGATTCCTCAACAGATGACTGGATGATCGGATCCGGTTCAGTTGCTGCAGGAAAAAACACAATCAACCTTGATAATTATGATTCGGACATGGATATAGGTAATACTGTCTGGAATGGATTTGTTAATGACGGAACCATTGCTACATATTATATTGTATTTACATCCGGTTCAGCAAATCTTGAAAATATCGGACATACTGATTCTGCAAGATATCTTGATCCAAGTGTTGTCGGAACAGGATTCGAAGGCACAGCAGAAGGAAAGGTCATTACAGTAAATGATGCTCCACAGCCTGCTGACGGCAGAAAAATAAAAGTCCAGTTAGTCAAAGAAGAAGGAGACATGATTCTTGATGTAAAAGAAGAAGATATCCCAATCTATTATATGACTGATCTTGGAACTTTTACAGAAGACAGTCCGGAGCCTACAGATGCAAACGGACAGGCAGAAATCAATCTGATGCCTGGAACAAAGAAAGGAATTGCAGATGTTAAGGTATGTTATCCTGATCCTAGCTGCGAACATGAATATGTTGGTATAAATGCAAGGACAGCACAGACATGCGAGATAACAAAAAGGCAAAGATGTAGAAGTTGAAGCCGGAGAGATTGTTGAGATTGAAGCCACATTATATGACGAGTTCGGAAATATAATCACAAACAATCCTGAACAGAAATTAGTAGAATTTGATCTGTTATCAAAACCAGATGCTGATGCTTCATTAGATGACGATACCAATCTTGGTGATATTAGTGATCATGAAGAAGAAGACAGCCAGTTGGGTACAGCAGATACCTATCTGCATACCAGTGCAACAATGGGAGATCATGTTGTAGAGGTAGAAGCAGAAGGAATTGACTGCGGTACAACAACTGTTAAAGGAACATTAGGACAGGCAGATGCTGTCGAATGTTTTGCTGTAGAAGTCGGAGATAATGAAGTTAAAGCTGACGAGTGCTTTGATGTAGAGGTCTATATAACTGATAAGAACGGAAACAGGCTTCCAAAATGGGAGAGCTTTGTTGAGATAACATTATCAGACACAGAAAAATATATTGACTCAACTGACCTTAGAGAAGAGATAATCTTCAATAATGGACACTCAGTAAAAGGAAAACTAAACAACAATGCAGAAGCAAAAGCAATAATTACTGTATGCGGATGCGATGATCTTGGTGAATTAGATGTTGTATGCAGATCAGACACTCTTGAAGATGATGATTTTGCATTAGATGTAATAAACTCAGATCCTGATTGCATTGACGTAGCAGTTGATGAAAATGACCCATGTAATCCTTACAGGACAGTAAGAACATCAGTTCTTGATACCTGCGGCAACAAGTTAATTGACCAGGAATGTGCTGAAGGAGGTTGGGCAAGCTCATGCATGGAACTATCTGCAAGTTGCGGAACATTAAATGAACTTGATTCAACTGAAAAAGTATGCGCTGATCTTAGAAATACCGGAGAAGCAGATCCTGCAATCTGGGATCTTTCAGAGTGCGGATGCGGAACTTTCAGCATAACAGTAGATGATGAACCTGACTGCTGTCTTTTAGAAAACGGACAGACTTTGCCGATTTGCGAACCTCTTGAGGTTAACCTAGTCGGTCCAGTTGACAGGACTGATTTTACTGTTCAGCCTGAAGCATCAAATCAGGAAGATTTCTATGTGAGTGAAAGAACTGAGATCATACTAGAGCAGTACGACGAATGTGATCAGCTTTATGTATGTGAAGACGGAACAGTAGACATTAAACTTGAAGGTGAAGATTGTGTTGACACCTCAATTCAGGTAGACAGTCCTCTTGAATTAGAAGGTAAAGAAATCTGCGGAATTGAAAAAGACACTCCTTTATACAAGGTTGTGATCGAAAACTGTGCGGAACCTGACAAGGATGGATTAATGCCTGCATGGACAGATCTTCCGGAAAAGGATGACAT
Source organism: Candidatus Woesearchaeota archaeon (assembly GCA_014729915.1). Lineage (GTDB taxonomy): Archaea > Nanobdellota > Nanobdellia > Woesearchaeales > GW2011-AR15 > WJJD01. The sequence continues at coordinate 8,835 of WJJD01000029.1, forward strand.
TGTAGTTGATAAGCTGGCTTTTAAGTATTCAGGAGACTCAAGTGATACCATCTGTATCTATGAGGAAACTGAAGAAGTAGTTGGTTTTGACTCAACTGACAAATCATGGGGATGCAGACAATTAAACAGCGGTGACAGAGTGTTCTATGATTCAGTTCATGATGTTTATCTGATTGAATTAAATAATAGAATCGGAAAAAGAAAATTAAATGAGTATGACATCCAGAGAATGGGTGGAGCAATTATCAGACCAGGAGATACAAAGGACTTTTACTTTGTATTGCAGAGCGGTCAGACAATTTGTGAAACAAAAGACATTGATTACGAGTATTATCAGGACTATAACAGCCCGGACTTTATTGAATGGGACAATGGAGCTCATGTCAGAGACACCATTGAAGGTTCTGAAGGATATACCAGAAGAAATGACGACTATGATGCAGATGATGCACCAGGTCCATACGATGTTGTACCAGATCCATACCATTGGTATGCTGTAACACCAGATTACGGATTCGGAGACAGAGTCCTGCATAATCTTGGCTTTGTAAAAGGAGTTGCAAGAGCAGTATTCAGGGATCTTGTATCTGAGAACGTAAAGATCTATGTTGACTCTGTTGAACAGGGATCAGTTAATTTCAACCCTCAGCCAGCAACACAGGTTGTTGCAATAAATCACGGAGATTTATCTGAGGAAGAAATCTGTGATTCCAATAACAAAGATTGCAGACCAGCTATGGCTTGTGAAGGCGAAGGTTATGACATCAATCTACAGATTACAGACGGATTCCAGAATCATGTTGGCTTGGATAATACAAAAATCCAGCTAGAGTCATGTCTGATGTATCCGAGAATTGTAGAAGTAGGTGAAGTTGAACTTGAGATCTGGAACAGGTTAAAAATCAGGGAATCAAGCAATCCAAAGGATGTGTGCTTTGACATGGATAAATTCGAGAAAGCTGTTGAGATGGAAGTCAAACAGAAACTCGGATGGAACAGTCTATTCACACAGCTGTTGTTGGAAAGCGATGAATTCCAGAAATTAGTTAATGATTTGTATAAGTCAAAAGACGTTAAGTTTGTTGATGCAGCCACTGACGAGTATGGTCATGATGTTGTGTATACAGACTCTAATGGTCAAGCGACTTTCCGTGTTGAATCAGATGATTCAAGCCTATTCGGAATAAGATCATACAACACTGGTTTCAGGATCTTTACAATACCTGTTGGCCTAGATGCAGATTTTTTTGATGTGATCTTC
>WJJD01000030.1 GCA_014729915.1 Candidatus Woesearchaeota archaeon
AAAAAGCCGGAGCCGGAAACACTTGCTCAAATTTTAAGTTTAAAAAGAGAAATTAATAAACTTAAAAGAAGCAGTTTTTCCCAGAGGGAGAAAATTTCTCTTTTGGCAAAATCAGATTATAAGTTTATTACAAAAAAATCAAAACCCTATTTTCGTGATGTTTATGACCATATGATAAGGGTCTCTGATTCAATAGAAAATCACAGGGATTCTTTGTCAGAAGCATTCAATGCATATATGTCAGCAGTAAGCAACAACATGAATGAAGTCATGAAAGTGCTTTCAATCATTGCGACAATAGCACTTCCATTGACAGTTATTTCAGGAATATACGGGACAAACTTTATACACCTTCCTGGCTCAAAGCTTTATTTCGGATTCTGGATAATGATTTTTTTTATGATAATTATGGTTTTTGCAATGATATTTTATTTTAAGAAGAGAAAGTGGGTGTAGGGGCATGAGAGTAAAAACTGGTATGCAGACAAAATCGTTTATTCGATTGGTCAAATCAATAAATAATAATAACACAGAATCTGAAAAATTCTATTTACAACATGCTTACGCTGGGATTAGTAATAATATTACTGTATGTTCAAATTTGAGAGTTGTTTTGAGATCAGTTAATGAATCTACAAAATGTATTGCTGATGATTTGAAACAATTAGAATTATCAAATAATAAAGGTTCGATAAATTCCCTGTTAATAAAAATAATAAATTTCAAAACAGATTTAGTTATATATATTGATAATTTAAGACAATATAAAGAAAATCTTGCCAAGACAAAATCTGACTTAGATAACCGTAAATTTGAGAATGCACAAAATAAATTGTCAAGGTCTATTGAGATAGTAATAAATCTTAATAAACGTATTCTTCTATTAATTTCATCTATTAAATCAGTTAATTTATCTATAAAAAATTTAGGAAAAGAATCCGGTGTGATGAAAAATAATTTAAATGATATAATGGATCGGCTAAATGTTATAGAGTTAGAACTTAATAGAGTAAAAAAGGCAATGATAGATATGGAATAATTTTTTATACTTCCTTATTAATTTTTAAGTGAGATTTTAAGAAAATAATAACACTTGCGAGATGGAGTTTTGCACAGCAAAACAGAATAGGATTTTCTTAAAAAAATCCGTCGCTGTCCTTGTTGTTGTTATTTGACACCGTAGAAATACTTTACGAAGGGTAAATTTTTTTCTTCAAAATTGAACAATTTAACTCAAGCTAATTTACATCTGTTGAAACTTTTTGAAGAAAAAAACCAGTTTTTTTATGGGATTTCTTCGGTGCCTTGTTATTTTCTACGAAACTTTCTTATAATTAACTCTCCTAAAAAAAATATAATTATAAAACCTATTATTACAAATCCAATATTCGTTAAATCATGCGAAAGGATTGCAAATGCTCCAGGTATTAACCAGAAAATTAGAAAAAATATTTTGGCAATATTTTTTTTAAACTTTTCCCATGTCTTTTGCCAATATCTCTGTCTCCTCTAACAATTCTTCAATCTCATCAAGTCCGTTTTCCCAGAAGCTTTTATCAGAGATATCAATTCCTAAATTTCTCATTATGTTCTTGGGGGAATCAGATGTTCCTGCTGAAAGAAATTCTTTGACTTTTCCAATGAAATCCGGATCTTTTTTAACAGCATTCTGCAGAGATTTTGATATCAGAAGGCCAAACGCATAAGAGTAATTATAAAAAAAATACCTTATGTGGGACCAATACACCCACCAGTTCTTAGAACCAGAGGACTGTTCAATATAATCACCCATATAAGCATCCATATGATCTGAAAAAAGATCTCCAATCTCCTTTTTTGAAAGATAACCTTTTTTTCTGAATTTTTTGTGCAGTTCCTGCTCAAACTTATAGCAGGCAATCTGCCTGAATATTGTAGAGATGTCATTGTTTAGTTTTTTCATAAGAATAGATAATTTCAGTTCATCATCAGCTTTTTTCATGACCTTTCTTAACACAAAATCCTCCATGAATGTGCTGGCTGTTTCAGCTGTTGAAAGAACTGTCCCGAAATTCAGTGCATTCTGCTTTTTTCTCATAAGCTCATAGTTAATAGCATGCCCCATCTCATGCGCAAGTGTTGTTACATCATGAAGCTTATCTGTATGGTTGAGAAGAACAAATGTCGGCTGTGATAAAAGATTTGCTGAGCAGAAAGCTCCGCTTGTCTTTGCTTTTTTCGGAAAAGCATCAATTTGTCCGTTCTCTAAAAAATTATTAAATATTTCTGAAAATTCAGGATCAAGATCAGAAAAAACCTTATTGACAAGATCAACAGATTCTGTAAATCCATATTCTTTCTCAATCTTTCCGATTGGCACATTTCTTTCATGATATTTTAATTTCTTAACATTCGTGAGCTTTGATTTTAATCGGTAATATCTTTTTGAAATAGAGAATTTTTTTACAACCAACTCAACCAAATTGTCAATAACCTTTGTTTCAACATCATCACTGATATGCCTTGCAGAATCCGGTCTTTCAAAACCTCTCAGCTCATCATCTATTTTTTTATTCTCAAGAACAGAATTAATCTCAGCTTCAGCAATATCAGAATGTTTTTTTAAAATCTCATTAAAAGCACCTGCAGCAGAATCCCTTGTCTTCTTATTTCTGCTGTTTAATAAGCTAAGAATTTCTGAAAAATTCTTTTTTTTTATTTTTCCGTCTTCATCCAGCACATCTTTTACTTCTTTTGAAAGAAACATCGAGACAGTTTTTACCCAGTTTGCATAAGCAGGGTTAGACTTGAGATTCATGATGATTTCTTCTTTCTCACTAAGAAGGTGCTTTGATTCTTCAAACAGCCTTTTTAAAAAATGATGATATTCATTAAGATCAGGAAAAGACAGGAATCTTTCTTGTTTGTCTGTTGGTATCTTTGAAATCCTTAAAAGGAAAAATTCAAGATCATTGGCAATTTTTATGGAAAAATCATTGATCTTTTTTACTTTAGCTTTGATATCAGGATTGTTTTGGTTTAGCCTTTCCTTAAGAGAATAGTAAAAGTCTTCATCTCCTCCTGTGCCATGCTCTCTCATGATTTTTTCATATTCAAAAAGAGCTTTTTTTAAAGTTCCGGGATCTTTAAGGTAATCATCTCTTTTTCTCCATTTATTGATGAAATCATAATTATTCTTTTCTATGGTTTTTCTTTTTTTTGGGAAACTATTTCCTTTTTTTAAAAGATCAAGATTCCAGGAAGTGTTTATTTGGGACATATTGTTTTTAAAATATGGATTGTTTAAAAAATTAGTGTTAGAGAGTATTAGTATTTGCTACAATAAATAATTCATAAGAAAAATTCAGGAAATTTACTATTGTACATATTTTTGATTGGAGCCGGCAAAAAGAGATCTGTTCGGAATAGAGATTTTTCCTATACAAAAAAGCTGCTATTGTCTTTCTTCACATTCTTACGAAAAATTTTCTTCTGGACTATTTCAGGACAACGCCGGATTAACTGAAACTTTTTAAACTGCAGCATGTTCTTTGATATCATGAAACTGCCTCTGATATTAACAACTCTGATTATAGCAATTCTAGTTCTATTTTCAGGAGCGTGCTCAATACTGAAAGGGGAAAACCGGGATTCCTCAATATCAGGTACAAAAGAACTTGTCCTAAATGACAATGATCTTCTCCGCCTTGATATGGCAGAAA
>WJJD01000180.1 GCA_014729915.1 Candidatus Woesearchaeota archaeon
ATCAAAGCATAAACAAAAGCGTGAACAGTATGACCAAAACGATGAGTAGGAACAGTAACATCTCTGTGCAATAATATTGCTTCATACAGGCCGATAAGACCGCCAATAACTAATGCAGGAATTATAATTATTTCTGCCATTATATCACCTTCTTTTCATATACAAATAAAAAAGAAGTATATAAATGTTTGGTTGGAAAAAAATTAGCTTCAAATTATCTAGGTAATGCTTGATATAAGTTAGAGCGCATTTCTAAAATATCAAATCTTTGTGTTTTAGAAAAAGAACATTTCTGAATCGCGCGGGATAAAATATTTATTCCCTTCTTTTTAAGAGCAAGATTATTATTACGTTGGCATAATTCTGCCAATTGCATATACGGCGCAGGATTATTTGGAGCCAGAGAAAGTGCATGCCCCACATATTTAACCAAAGTAACATAATCCTTTTTTTCTTCACATTCTTTCGCTTTCGCTATCCAATACTGCCAATTTGTAGTATCATTACATTTAGATAGAAAATCACTGCATTCTGCAAGGGTCTGCTCAAGAGGTTTTCTTTCAGTGCAACGCTCACTAAGATACTGTGCTATTTCAGTTATCAATACACTATTATCAAGACATCCTGTCAACTTATTTTTTTGATTCAAAGATAAACTATTATAATATCTAAACGCAGGTTTCATATAGCAAGAATATATTTTTTTACAAAAAAATAAAAATTTTTCTGCTTTACTCTTTTTCCCATCCCAACCCCAACTAAGTAGCTGATATTTCCTTATGAAATCATCTCTTACCTTGTCAAGATCGTTCAAAGCAGTATCAATTTTCTGATGTAATGCCGCCTGGGTTGCTCGTTCTAAATACGCCTGTGATTTTATGATATCGCAAGGTTCTGAACTAATCAAATCAGAATATACTTTAATAATACTTGAATATTTGCGGGTTCTCAATATTAAAACGGATGCTAATTTAAAATACGCTTCTGATCTTTCAGGATTACAAATAATCGCTTCTCTAAAATAATTTTCTGCATAAGATATACGACCATTACAACATTCGTATTCTGCAGCATCAATCAAGGTATTATACTCCTTTTGAAATTCAAATAAGGCATTGCCATTCGTATTTTGATTAAGAGTAAAAAGCATTTTTGAAATATTCTCACAAACCTGCGGCAAGGTAAGATTTTTTTCTGAATTCTTTACAGATTCCAATAGACTTTCAAAAGAAAAAACAGATCGGTCATAATTTTTAATAAGAGTATATATTCCTAAACCTAACTCAGTATAATCATTATATTTGAAATTGTTTTTAAGAGTATTTGCTAAAACTATTAAATCGAGTTTAGAAAACTGCTTTCTATCTGGAATGGCGCGCATAAACTGATGTGCGAATAACTTGAGGCTAGACTTAGCAGTATTCGGAGCATAGTTTTCCAGAAATTTCAAAATATCGTTTTGATAAATCCCGGGCTTTGAAAGTTCAGGGAGAGAGATTAAAAAATCATATGCTTCTTTGATTTTTTTAAATATCTTTTTCCTTCTTAAATAACGGAAAGCAAAAACAGAACTGGCACTGACTAATAAATGTAATGCGATGCTGCTAAAATCTGGCCAATTATTTTTTGGCATGTCTGATTCTGGTTGAAACGGTCTTGGCATCGAAGAACATTCTGAATAAATATCTCGCGCAGGAAAAACATATTCTTTTTTTGGTTGAACTAATGCCTCCAAATCTGGTTTTGAAAAAGTAATGTGTAAATCTTCTTTTGCCCAATTAAATTCTGCCGGTGCAAACACTTCTTTTTTCCAATTAATTTCGGGTTCAATCGGTTCAGGAAGCAAAAAAAGAGAAGAATCGATACTATTCTGTGCTAAAGTAATCTTTTCAGAGTCAGACTTATGAATATTTTTCGCAGATTTCAGGACGGGCTCTGAAGAAGATATTTTGTTAGGCGTTTTAGGAATTAAAGGAACAGATGATTTGCTGGGAATTGTACAGCCTACAAATAGAGCTCCTGATAAAATTGCTCCGGCACTGAAGTTTATTATTTTTTCTAGGCATTTCATGAGAATATTAATAACATTACTTATTAAAATGAATATTGCTTAGAAATTCGGAAAAACTGACAAAGAACCTGTAAAAAATACGAAAAAAACGGAAAAAATACGAAAAGAATAAAAATATCGGAAAAACAACGAAAAAAACGGAAAAAAATCCTAAAACAACCAAAAAATTTCTATGCCTCTTGTTGTTGTAACTTCCGCTACAACCAAGTTAAATATACTTCTTTACATATATAACTGTCATAATACTTCAAAAAAAATTGTGGGAGGTATGAAAAAATGAAACAAAATGAAGAAGTTAATGAGGATAAACAACCGCGAGAGGAGTTTAATGACCCTTTGCCAGAAGAACAAGCACAGCCAGATGAAGATATTTTTGATGGTCAGTCATCTGATGAAGAAGTTTCCAGTAGAGAGAATGAAATAGATTATCAGCGGACAATAGCCGAGCTTAGAGAAGAGGATAAACTGGATACTTTTGGTTTACCGCACACCTTAAAAAGGCTTCGTATGAGGAAAAAACGTGCTGATAGAGGCAAAAACCAGAATTTGAATATGCTTGATGATTATGTCACAGCTGCAGAACAACAGTGCAGAATTTCGCAGCGTAAGGCTGTTCAGCCAGAGATGCAGGCTGAAACTGAAAATAGAGCCCTTAATAAGGGGGTAAGAAGCTACATTAACAGGCTAAGGCGTGCTTTTGGCGGAAATATAAAGATACCGAAGAATATTGATATGGATGACGTGTACAATACTGTTATAACGCAGCTTAAGGAAAGCAGAATGTCCCGTGTTGCAGAAATACAGGCAAGACAGGATATGCATGAGGCAGAGCTTGAAGGCCAGGACGGCTATGTTGCTAAGATGAGGGAATACCAGACTCTTGTGCAAGATGGATTAGATGCAATACAGGTTGCAGAGGCAAGAACAAAAAAGATTGAAACTGAATTGAAGAATCTGCGTATAGAAAAAGATAATCTTGCAAAAA
>WJJD01000181.1 GCA_014729915.1 Candidatus Woesearchaeota archaeon
ATGTTAAGGGAAGATATGTATAGTATTTCTTTTGGATGGGATTGTTATGAACTCCACACAAATGGAGAATTGTATAAATTCTGGTGTGGGGATTAAGGCGAAAACCCCCTTTTAATAAATCTAAACGACGATTGAATATAACTTATGTTATAAGTACCCCGAGACCCCGAGGGGCAAAACTTTATGATGAGTAGGTTTTCAAAGAAAACCGCCACGAATCAATAAAGTTTTGGTATGACGGAAGCTGATTTTTTCAATAGCAACAACATTGACGCAGATGAGCCGGGGGTTGCCCCCTCCGGGGTGGCTCATAGCTCACGAAGTGAGCGTCTGCCGTCAATAATGTTGTTGCTTACATATGCGACTAATTCAAGATTTCAAAGGAGCTTTAAGAAAAAATCAGCTGAGTAATATTATCTTATAAGCCCTGTTAGTTTCTTTTTACGAAGTAAAAATTGATTTTTAGTGCAACGATGCCGAAGGCAAAAAATCAAAGTTTTTGAGAATGCCGTTTTTATTAATTTGAAATAATATTTTTTGGGTGGGCTATGTATTAGAGAGACGCGCGCTTTTTTTGTTTCTTTTTTCCTAAAAAAAGAAAATGGGGATTTCCGTATTTTTGCTTCTTTTTTCTAAAAAGAAGATTTTTGGAATAATTTTTAGCAAATTATTTAAACTAATAATATTCTTTATATGTATGAAAAAAATATGGATGATTGTTTTGGTTTTGGCTGTGGCCATTGTTCTTATAGGCTTATATTTGATTATTTTTAGTTGTAATTTTAAATTTGGGTATAGCAATAAGCAAGGATGTTATGTAGAAAAATCTATCAAAACAAATAACTATGATTTTTGTAAAAAATCTCCTAATCCATCTTGGTGCTATCAGGATGTTGCCATAAGATTAGAAGATGAGGATATATGTAAGAGAATTGAACATTTGAATTTTTCAAGTACCTGCGTTACTCAAATTGCAGTTATTAAAAAGGATGAGACCATCTGTGAAAAGATAGATGGTCCTATGCTATATGGATGTTATGTTGAAGTATTAAATCCTGATCAAGGAGTATTAAATTCTTAATTTTTTTAATTTATCAAGGAGATTGTTCCAAATATTGCTAAAGATAAACAATAAAAAAATAAAGACCCTATAAATTGTAACCTGGTTAATATCGCATAGGATTTTGGAAAAGCTTTATTCATATCTTTATATTTTAAATCTCTACCTTTTTCATGTGCAATTTTTTGTATATTAGATAATCCCTTTGGAAAACCATGGAATAAAAAAGTATACTTGCCATGTAGCGCCAAATAAATAACATAAAAAATAAGGGGCATAATTGTTATTGTGAAAAAATCTCCTTTTTCGACAAAAGGTACTTCGGGAATTATATTATATTGTTTAAAAATAATTATAAGAATTGCCATAAAAATAAATATTAATAAAAAGATAGTTAGGATTAAATAATTATTATTAATATAAATTTTGTTTTTATTGTTGACATTTTTTGATTTAATAATCCAAATTGATATTTGAGATAATAAAATTAGTGCCATAATTGTTATTCCAATAATTTTTCCTAGAATTAGTATTAAAAATCCTATAGGGAAAATTATAAAAAATAATATTATTCCTATAAAAATTGATTTTGTTTTTATATTCATGTTTGTATAATATTTAGTTAATATTTAAAATTAATGAATAATGTGATTTTGACTATCTATTCGAAGAACTAAGGAAATCCTCTATAAACCCAAAAACGAAGTTTTTGCTATCTAGTTTTAGAGAATTCGAAAACTGCGCGCGTCTCTCCTATTGGGTGGGAGAAAAATATTATTTCCTATTTCTTTGTTTTACTTATCATCTTAGGTATTCTCAAAAATTGAAACTAAGCCCTGTTAAGTTCTTTTTCCATACGAAGTGTGGAAAAATTTCGTCCGAAAAGTTCGAAAACCTGCGTACATTCAGAAATAACATAAAGGCTTCCCACACGTCTAAGATTTATCAGAGGCTTGCCACAAGACTTTGAAGTAATTCTTATAGCTATCTGCAAGATTTTTATCAATTATCCTAATCGCAAATGGAAATTCTTGATACCAAAAGATTATAACAATCCTATCTCCATAGATCCAGTTTGATGCAGGAGATTCATATTTTTCAGGAACATATTTGACATTGGTATGTTTCATTTGCGAGAATTCTTTTCCTCTTTTTAATCCTTGTTTTGTTCTTACACAAATTACATTAAGTATTATTTTGGCTTTCTGTCTTTCTTTTTCAAAGGCGTGAACAGTCGGACCTAGAATTTCAGGTCCCTTACCAGGTATATTAAAAGCAAACCATTCTTCATTTTGTTTGAGAAGATCATTAAGGATTGTTTTTATTCCCTCTTTTCCCTCTAAAATTTCTACTATTGGTTTTTTAGTTTTTGGTTTATGTAATGAAATTAAATCAGGCAATATTGATGAGAATATTTTTTCTTTTTCTTTGAGCATAGATAAAATTTTGTTTGGTTCTGCAGCACGATAAAATCGCACATTATTTTTTAAAATATAGGTAACTATTCCTTTATCTATGAGTTCATCAAGAATAGAATAAAGTAAACTTCTGTTGATGTTAGTTTTTTTGGCTATTTCAGAAGCAAGAGAATCTCCTAATTCTAATAATGTGAGATAGACTTTGCTTTCTTTCTCGTTTAAACCGATTTTTCTTAATTCCTCAATAAGTGCCATATAATGTTAGATAATTAAGAAGTATATAAATGTTGTTGTTAATAATAAACAACAAAGGTTTAAATGTAATGATTTACTACTCTCAAGTATGAAACTGTTATTAGCATATCCTGAGATAGAATGTAGTGTAACGAGAACATCAACTTATTCAGTTCCACTAGGTTTAGGATCAATAGGCACTTATTGTAAACAAAAATTAGGAGATTCGTTAGATGTAAAAATACTAGATGGCTCTATGATGAGTCATGAAGAACAATTACGAGAAACAGGGCAATATAATCCAGATGTAATTGGAATAAATTCCACAATAGGTAGCCAAGCTAATGCTTATGAAATTGCAAAACTAGCAAAAGAAAAAGGTTCTCTTGTCTTGTTTGGAGGAGTGCATTCTACTAATCTATGGCAAAATATGCTGCAGAATAGAGATTTTATTGATGGAGTTATTTTATATGAAGGAGAAATTCCAAGCTATTTTGTTTTGAATCGTATGGGTGAAAGACAAATCTTAGGAAATGGTGTCTTTCAAGGAATTCCAAATCTTGCTTATAGGGATTCTTTTGGAGAAATAGTAAGTCCTCAAAGAATATTTATTCCTCATTTAGATGATTTGCCTGATGTAGATTATTCTTTATTTGATATGCAAAGATTTCTTGAGCAAACACGAAGCAGAGGTTTTGGTAAAGCAGTAAGTTACTATGCTGGAAAAGGATGTGCAAAAAGAGGAAATGTAAGATTAAAAACCTCTTATGGATTTGATGAATACAATCAGTTAGTTAATGCTATGGATGTTTGCTCTTTTTGTGGGAGAAACGAATTAGGGTTAAGAAATTTTGAAGAGGATAGAGAAGCACGAATAGTGAAAGAACTGCATGAAAAATATGGAATAACTGGATTTTTTAATGTTCAAGACACAGTCAATCTAAGAAATACTTCTCCGATTGGAGTTGATGGTTGGTATAGGTTATTTATCGGTACTGAAAGTATAACTCCACAGAACATTAAAAGATTGCAACAAAGATATGGAAATAATCTTATTTTTCAGGCAGGAATAGAAGCAGCTAATCCTCAGATGAGAGCAGTTTATGGGAAAAGAAGGACAAACTTAGATGATTTGGTTTCTAAAGTTGAAATAATGAGAGATGAAGGAATCCAGTTACATGCTAGTTTCATATTAGGGGGAAGAGGAGAAACTAAAGATTTTATGCAGAGAACGACTGAAACAGCAAGACAATTAGCAGAATATGATAATGTAACTTGGATTTTGATGAGTCCTCAATTAATATTGCCTGGGTCTCCCGATTATAGAGCATTGATGCAAATGCCTCAGATGAATAGAAAATACGCAAATGAAGATTTGATTGATATTGTTGGAATCAATCAAGATTTTCTAAGACTGTTCACGCCTGATTTAACAAGAGAAGAAATTGTTGAAGAGATAAAAAGGACATTTGATGAAATTAGAGGGAAAGACAGAAAGCCTATTCTTGATGTAAAAGGAGTTGTTGAAAAAGAGGAAAAGTATATCCAGCCGAACAGGCCGTATAGTGTGGGAAGCCCTAATAGTTAAACATTCTAGTAAAAAGCAGGTTTTCGAATTGAACTTAAC
>WJJD01000031.1 GCA_014729915.1 Candidatus Woesearchaeota archaeon
AACATTTCAAAAATACTATATTAAATTTAGAGCGTTCAGGAAGCTTACAATATACTTTTCCCTGATATTGATTTCAAAAATACTATATTAAATTTAGAGCTTTCTTAGTACTATCAAATCGTGTTGGATACTGACATTTCAAAAATACTATATTAAATTTAGAGCATGTGATTTTTGCACAGAAGAAAAGGAAGCTAATCAATTTCAAAAATACTATATTAAATTTAGAGCGATGTTTATACTTCAGGAACTTATAATTTTAACATATTTCAAAAATACTATATTAAATTTAGAGCATTCTAAATCATAGCATATTACGCTTAGTAAATCAATTTCAAAAATACTATATTAAATTTAGAGCTAATTTAACTTGTATACTTGGATCTGATCATGATTAATTTCAAAAATACTATATTAAATTTAGAGCAAGATTTTGGCAAATGAGAATATTGAGAAGTGGCGATTTCAAAAATACTATATTAAATTTAGAGCAGGCTGGAAAGCCCTTAAAATCCTATTAGAGCTGGATAAGTTTTTAAAAAATTGTTTTTTAAATATAAAATTATTGAATTTTTCAGTAAGATTCAAAAAACTTGTAGTAAATCATAGGATTTTGTTATGAAAAATGAAGGGTTCACTGAAAATCAGATGATATTACTAACCTCATGTTTATTTACTCCAATTACCTCTTTTTTGAAATACTTGTCTGAACGGAATCGAAATATTAAAATCGAATCTTCATCTTGGTTTATTACTTTTTTAATTTTCATTTTCAATTCCTTTAAATCACTTGATTTTATTTCTCCTTCAAAAACTGAGTTTTGAATATGCTCAAGATATTGTCTACATATTTTCATAATTTTTGTTACCCTATCCACATTCACATCATAAACTAAAATTATATACATTTTACCAATAAATCTTAAATGCTTTGTATTTCTTATTCTCAATAAAGTACTTTATCAGTTTGTATCCTTCTAGCCTTAACATATATCTATACGAGACTTTCCTGTTTAATGAAGGATATTTCAGGCTAGAATTCAATTTCTTATCATATTCTTTCAAAAAAATTTTTCTTCCTGATTCATTAAGATAACAGTAATTGAGCTTATCATCAAAATCTTTTTCTGTGATCATCTGCTGATTGATTAATGTGAAAATTACTCTATCAACAATTAGTGGCTTAAAGATCTCGGCAACATCTAAATTAAGTGAATATCTTCTTTCAAATGGCTCATGTAAATAACTAACAGTCGGATTAAGCTGTGTTTTGAAAAGTTCAGAAAGTGTTGTTGTATATAAAAGAGAGTTTCCAAAACTTATCAAACAATTAATAAAATTATCAGGCGGCTGCTTTACTCTCATTATAAATTTAAACTTTTTATTCTTGATTATCTTATTGAATGATTTGTAATAATTTTTCCTTATGTTTGCCTCTATACCCATCAATTTGTTAATTGTTGATGCCTTATTGACATCCTTTTCATATTTTTCCAATCTTTCTGATTCTTCAGTTAATTTGTACTGCATGAGTGTTTTTCTCATATTGTGCCTTGCAGCATCCACAATTTCTTTAGCAATGATAATTCTCTTATGTTTATTATCATAATTCTTGACCTGTTCAACTAAAACTTTTCCTGAAACTGTTTGGTTTCTGGGATAGAATGCTCCTGTATAAAATCCATAATAATTGAAAAAATATACTGGAATCTGCATCTGTGACAAAAAAGTGAGTAGTTTTGAGTTTATGTTGATTTGTCCGTATGCATAGATTGAGTTTACATTCTTAACTGGAATTGTTTTTTTTATTTCTTCATTTTTAAAAATAAGTGAATTATCCTTTCTTTTTAGGGTTCCAGATTGAGTTATGTAGAGGTCTTTCATTTCAAACCCAACAATAGTCAAAGAAGGAACATTGTTTACAGTTTTTTTTGTATTTTTTTCTTTTTAGAATTTTTTTAGTATTTTCAATAAAGGTTTTAATTTCTTGTAATATTGATTTAATCTTTTCTAAATTTTTTTCATCAAGATTTAATTCATATTCATCATCATAAGTAAGATCTTTAAGCTTGCCTATTCTATTGATTCCCTTTTTCTTTAATTCATATAGATAAAATAACAATTGTGCTTTTGTTCCTTCTAAATTAGAGGAAGTTTTTTTGAATTCAATAACTTCGTTATCATTGATTTTGTCAAGTTTGATATTACCTAAAACAATTTCGTCTGAGCCTTGTTCAAGATGTTTTAGTTTTCCTATTCTAGTTAGTTCTGAATAAAAATTTATTCCATAATAATACAACCATGCCTGACGTTTGCAATGGAAATAGTTTTTGATGAGCGTTCCGGTTATGTTCATTTTATTACCAAATGATCGGATAGTCATCACTTTCTCTAGCAATACCTTTCTCCTTAGAGTAGATTTTTTTATTTTCTCTTATGTCCAAAATATGTGCCCAACTTACAAATTTATTCTCCTGCAAATAAGGCTGTAGATTCTTAAAAGTTTTCCTATTTACATTCAATAAGAAGGGGAAGAATGCTTTTCTGGAGTGAGCTAATTTTCGATGTTTTAACATTTTTTGCTTATAATCTGTTTCCTTGTACATTTCAATCATCTCTTGTTCATATTCTTTCAATTTTTCTTCCATTTGATTATTAAGAATTAAAATGGGTAATCTCTCAAATGAATCCTCTATAATTCTGAATTTTTTATTAAGTGTATCGAAATTAAAATTTGACCAGGGGAACACTGCATTATTCTCAACGTGTATATCTTCATAATCCTCCAAATAATTTTTGACTTTTTTGAAATAAGTTTGTATACAAGTTAAGTAATTCTTTTCATGAATTGTATTCTGTAGTGCTTCCTCTGTAAAATTCAGAAATTCGGACTCATAAATATAATCAGCTAGTATAGTATCTGATTTTCCTTTAATTTTACAGACATATACATTACTCAAAGGATACTTCCCCTTACGATTTACTCTACCAGCAGTTTGAATTAAAGAGTCTAATGGAGCAATATCTCTAAATCCTACTTCAAAATCAAGGTTGACTCCTGCTTCCACAACCTGAGTTGAAACCAATATAACTTTCTTTCCTTTTTTAAGATTGCTACGGACTATTTTTTCTATAATTTTTCTATGGTAAGGAGCAAGATTTGTGGAGAGATAGAATAAATTATACTCATCTAATCCAGTACCAGACTCCTTAATATTGTCTAAAGCATTGAAAACCTCTAACGAATTTGCTATTGTGTTGACTACAATTAATATACTATTCTTGTCCAAATGGTCTAATACTTGATTTAGGATATCGTCTGTATTGTTAATATCAAAACGAGGAACTAAACAAGTCCGCTCATTTTGCATTTCGTTCAAAGGTAGATGCCCGGTAAGATCGATGTATTCATCAGATTCAAAAATTAATGGCTTCGTAGCAGTCATTAGAATTATTTTACAATCATAATTGTTTGTTAACTGTAATAAAGAATGGCGTACCAGAAACCAATAATCAGCACTCAACACCTGGGGTTCATCAATTATTATGATTGAATCATTCAAATATAACAATCTGTAGAGGAAATTTGGTGAATTAGAGATGATTGTATAGAAAAGTTGGATAAAGGTTGTTACAATTATTCTACTGTTCCAATCATCCACATTCCTTAAGGTCTGGCTTAATGGTTCCTCAGAATCTGAGGTTGCATAATTTGCAAGATGATGAAATTTCAACAAATATCTGAAATCAGAATTGTCAAAATCCTCTACTTGTCGCTCCATTATTTCGTAAATTCGGCCATAATTTTCATCAATTATGTTAGTGAGAGGCAATGAATATATGATTCGTTTCGCTTCTGTTTTTTTCATCAACTTAAATGCTAAATTGAACGCAGTCTCCGTTTTCCCTGATCCTGTAGGGGCAGTTATGGTGTATATATCCCTATCTGAACACTTGTCTGATTCAGCAAATTCGTTCACCTTATCAAACAATATAGTTTTTAATTCATCAGAATTGCCATACACTTCCTTAACATATTCATATATTGTGTTTTGGGGCAAATCCACTTCCCTTGTGAAGGATTTTTGGAAAGTATCATATGCTTTCGGAAGTTTGTCAGCCATATGTCTATCAGCATTAATTAAGATTCCATAGATTATAAGACAAAAATAAGGAGGGAATAATTTTTCCACTCCAGATTTTGAAGTTTTGCGCTGCCTATAGTGCGAAACTAAATCACTTAAAATAGTTTTGAAATTTTTTTGTAAGAAATCATCGAAATCAATGTTGTTGATTATTTTAATAATCTCCTCCTTCTCTTGAATACTACTTTTTCTGAGGTGATTTATAATTTGCTTCTTGTAAATCTCTTCAATGATTTCTTTGCGGTTTTGAAGGTCTTGAACTTGTTGTTGTAGAACGTCTTGTTGACCCAATATTTTAGCTCGGACAAATTGTTGAAAATTCAAAAGAGGAGAATGATGATTTGAGGCCATAAAGAAAGATAATATAACCTCTTTGTCTGTTCCTATTTTTTCTAAGAGATAAACTAAAAATAAGGTGGATATGTAGCTATGTTGTTTCATCTGTGCTATATAACTA
Source organism: Candidatus Woesearchaeota archaeon (assembly GCA_014729915.1). GTDB lineage: Archaea > Nanobdellota > Nanobdellia > Woesearchaeales > GW2011-AR15 > WJJD01. Next base: position 4,603 of record WJJD01000031.1, read on the forward strand.
TATGAAGCATCCGGTTTAATTTTGATCAAAATATATTCTTGATAGTAGCGAGTTAACTTACCAAAATCATGGCATATACCTAGGAAGAATCCTTCTTTTTTATACAAAGGTAGATGATCATATAACGCTTTACCCACATAAAATAAGTGTGAAGAAAGTAAGTTTCCATTCGAATGGGAATAAACGGGTTTAGAAGGCATATATGATATCTCCTTTACTTGTTTCCGCAAGTAATCCTCTAACGGTACGTTTTTTACCATCAGATAGTTCAGCTATAGTCAGTTCAGAAGTTTTGTCTATATCTGCAAGTGCTATTCCATATTTCACTTCTACCAATATACTTAATATTCCCAAGGATTTTCCTCTGACACTATCCCATCCATATACATTAGTATACTTTTCGTACTTTAAATTATCAGAAAATTTAGGGTATGAATTCTGAAGAGTTTTTACAATTTGCATAGGCAGCCAAGAATCTATTTTCAAATATTTTTGTTTGTCTTGAACTGATTTGATTTCTACCTCACCAAAATTAGTGACCGAAGCGAGGCATTCTGTTGCCCCAAGATATAGGTGGTACCCATTAAAATTATCGAGGGCTTCAATTATGTCCGATTCTAGTTGACCATTATAATATATTCTATACTTAACCTTACCTTCATGCGAACGTATGTATTCTGTACTCACCTGTGTGGCTCTCTGATAAGCTGTGGGTTCTCTGTGATTTACCATCACTTCATTCTTATACATATTTCGTGATTTAATACAAAGAGAAATCTGAGCATCCATGAAATTATCATGGTATTGATCTGGTTCAAATCCCAAAATAGATGCAATAATGCCCATAATAGCTGTTCGCGGAGGATAAGGATACGTCACTAAGGATGAATTATACAAATGATTCCTAAAATGTCCCATTCTCCCTTCTATATCTATGAAAATCATTTTATGATATTTTCAGGATCAAATTCATCAAATGACTTAGATAGTGTAGCCTTTCTACTCTTATATACTCTCATTGTACTTATATCTTTATCCTTAAGATGCTCATGAAGTTTGTCAACTGAGATAATAAAGTCCTTAGCATCAAATATCTCCTTATTGGGCTCCAATAACACAAAATCTCGTAAGTCCTGAGGAAGGTTCCCATCAACATATTCAATTCTCATGTAAAATAGAACGTCCTGACCTATTTTACTCCTTGACTGAGCGGAGATTAGTGGGATACTTTTAATAATCCATTCATCAAACTCTTTCATCATACTTGTGGTCATCAAATCGGGATTGATTTCATTGTACTTATCAGCAGTCAAACCGTTGACAACACCATAAAATCCAAATGCCCCATATTGAATTCTGTAGTCCTTACCAAATGTCCCTGTAACAGGTGAAACTTGGATGTCTTTTTCTCTTCGTATATGATTTAAACTATATCCATACTGAAATTGGATTGTTCCGTAGTAATTGGGTTTGAGAAAGCTGATTTCATTGTTTTCATCTTTTTTCTTTTTTTCACTACCCGTCACTAAGCCAAATAATGGAATATCAATATATTTTTGAAGGAACACTTCTTCCTTTTCTTTATCTTTCATATCTTCCCAACCATCATAGGTTTCCTTCAGATTTTCAACATAGTTGATAAGCAGACTAGAGATTTTAGTCTCCTTTACTTCTGGAATTGGTTTAACAGCAACATTATGTTCCGAGACATAAGAAGAGATATAATCACGGATATAACGTTTGAGCCGTAAATCAGTAATCTCAACCTTTCCTTCTTCATCAAATCTAGGCATATTTTCATTCTGAGGGTCTCCATTGGGATTTGTATTCTTTGCTTCGGTAATTAACAATATTTCAGAGTTTTTCATTTTATTTGACCTCCTCGTTTTTTTCATATTTTATCCATTGAATTCTTTCTTTCAGATTGTAACCGTCTATAATTCTTAATACTGCTATATTCTTGTCCACTTTTGAATTTTGGACACTTATTGTAACTTCGTTAAGCTTGGACCTGACTCTATTCACGAGATTGCCCAGGTCGTTTTCATATTGCTGTAATTTTTTGTTTATAAACACTATATATTCCTTTAAGTCTTCATTATCCATACCATTAAATCTAATCTTAGATAAGAAGATTTTTGCTCGATCTTTTTTACCTTCAACGTGTAATCTCCTTGATATATCACTTATTAATTCACCTATCTCCATGAGCAAGATTTCCTCATCACTTATTCCTCTATAAATTTCAGTAACAAATTTTCTTAATGGTTTAATTTTATATTCGATTTCATCATCTTTCTCCAATTTTTTCAAGATTAATGATTCATTTATTTTTCCCATAGTATAATCACCTTGTTTTAATATATTTGATAAACTCAGGATAAGAGCTACATCAGTGGAAAAACCGCGATAGAAGTTCCCGTATACAGAACTCCTTAAATGAGGTGAAAATCGTGCAATAAGATCCTTGATATTGGAAGGGGATTTGTGAAATAAATCCTTTATGAACAAAAGAGAGAGTTTGTAATTTATGAGAGATATCAACTTAAACATGTAAGTAATGTTAAAAAGATAATTTGGGTTCTTTTTATTACTGTTAAAATTTTTTAATTCTATTAATCTCTTAATATTTGTCATGTAATTCATCGTATCAATTAATTCAGCAATTACATCTGCATCTAAGTCCCTTATCTCAAGTAAGACTTGATTTTTATTTTGTTTGGATTCATTGAAAAATAAATGTATATGGATAGAATCAACATCATCTATTGCTAAAAATCTGCCCTTCAATTCTGACAAATTCTGAATTTTTTTGCCAGTAGTTCTGTTCCCCTGAAATAATACTTCAACTGTTTCTTTGACATCTGTATATTCAAATTTGGTAAGTGGATCAGGGAACTTGGAAACAAACAAATAGACAGTAACACTTTTTCTTTTACTTCCTTTTTTCTTTTCCTTTTTCTCTTCTTTAAGTATAGCAATTCTGTTATCTTCCTTCAAATTACCATCCACATATTTTATTTTCTTGAAACAGTCAGTACAGCAACGAATGGTTTTGTAAATATTCCTATTATCATTTTGATAAAACCCCTTTGTGTAAGTACTTGTAAACATCTTAAGGTTAACAAGCTTGTAAGGTGCAGTATTACCAAAGGAAGGGATAATAAATTTTTCTTTACCACAAAAATCACAGAGGTTTTTATTGGATAACTCTTGTGAAGTAGGAAATTTATATTCTATCAAAGCCTTTCTATATTCTTTAAGTTCTGAGAACAAACTCTTCTTCCCACCTTTAATATATCCAACAGTATACAAATTGTCATTTTCATCCTTGGGCAACTCGTCTCTAAAACTATCAATAAGTTTTCCTTCAGGATAAAATTTATCCATAATTTCTTTGAGAATGTCTAATGGGTACCCTTCTCTTTCTTGTTTATCTTCAAATAGATCTATCATACCTTTTATATTACATCCGTTATTGGCTTCTCCAGTAATTTTGGAAATATTTTGGCACGAAGGTGAATGGTATTGTACATTTCCACCGACAGTGAAAAATATGTATTTGGTTGGATGTATAGACGTATATTTTACACTGTTTATTTCCAGAGAATTCTTGTCCAAATCAAAATATATCTTATACGTTGTGCTTAGATCAAGATTTTTCTTAGTTATAATTGAAAGTAGTTTTTCTTCATTAAATTCTCTTTTTCCAACGTCATATGCAAATTCTAACATTCTTTATCTACCTTTGATTATTTGCTTCCCATTCACAAATCCAAAACCAAATGTATTTCTCTCTCCAAAACCAAGATCAAAACACAACTGAAAGATTTTTTTCTGTTTTTCATTAATGTTTCCCAAATTAAATTTGTATCTTGCTCCAATAACATCAAACCAATTATCTGATTCTTTTGTAAAATTAAGTTTAATTGCATGTTCTGATTTAGGAATTTCTTTAATTTTCACATTGTTCCAAAGATCAAAATCCTCTTCTATATCTTCTTTAGAAAAATAATTATATTTTCTTATCAGATTTTTACTTAACTGTTTTTTGAATTTATTATTATCTTTTGTTAAAGTAATTGCCTTTGGTTTTAAATTTCCATCCACCGGCAAACATACATTCGTTATTGTCTCAGATTTTAATAAAAAGAAATCTTCAATCCTTTTGCTTGGCTTAGGTTCAATTTTTTCTAAATCAAAACTAAATTCCCCTAAATTGATTTTTTCATAAATATTAATATTTGATAATAAATTAATCATAAACATCTCATCAGGACTTGAAATCCAAACCTTATATTCTTTGTCCTGTTCAATTTTTTGATTTCTAATTGGATACAAATTACCAAAACAGAATTTCTTAAACCCTTTTTTAGAATACATATCAGCATAATCTGTATTTTTCAACTTTCCATAAATCCAGCCATGCATGCCTGAGTAATATTTTGAATTGGTTATCTTATCCTGTATGACAGTTCGGTTAGCTTTTAGATATAATAATATTCTCATGTTTATTACCTGATAATTTATTTCCCCCCACTTCATTAAGAATTACTATAAAAACAGAAATAGAAGTTTTATATATAAATCTTCTGTTAACTTGTCCAGTTTGTCCAGTGGACTCTCCCTTGTTTTCTATTTGGTTTGTCAAACCAAAGTTTTAGCCAATAATTTGGTCTGTCAAACCAAATATTTATAAATAAAATCATTTTTATCATTAATATGGACAAAAAACACTTAAGAATGTTATTGCGGGAGCAAAATAAAGAAAAAATAACAGAAAAATATGTTCCAAGAGAAGTAATGAGCAGGATAAAAGAACATATAGAAACACCGTTTGTAATTATTATTTCAGGTATAAGAAGATCAGGAAAGTCAACATTGTTAAAACTACTTTGGAAAAAACTGGACGGGTATTATGTTAATTTTGATGATGAAAGATTCATTAATTTTACAGTCCATGATTTTCAGGCAATGTATGAAGTGCTCATTGAGATTTTTGGAGAAAAGGATAATTTTTTCTTTGATGAAATACAGAACATAGAAGCATGGGAGAGATTTGTAAGAAGGCTCAATGAAAACAATAAAAAAATTTATATCACAGGATCAAACGCATCAATGCTCAGCCGAAAATTCGGAACACATTTGACAGGAAGAAACATTGTTATTCCCCTCTATCCCTTTTCCTTTAGAGAATTTCTTGAGTTTAAAGGAACAGAGTTTAATTCAGATAACTTAACCTCCTCAAAAATATCTTTGATACTTAAAAATTTTAATGAATATGTTGAAGGTGGAGGATTTCCGGAATATGTAAAAACCCAAAAAAAGGATTACCTTATGAATTTATATGAGAACATATTGTATCGGGATATAATTGTTAATAATGATTTACCGAATGAAAAACCAATAAAGGAAGTTCTTTTATATTCTGTGAGTAATATCGGAAAAGAGATAAGCTTTAACAAATTAAGAAAAACTGTCGGATTAACAAGCGCTACAACAGTAAAAGAATATTTTGAGTATATGGAAAATAGCTATCTATGTTTTCTGATACAAAGGTATGACCCCTCTCTTAAAAAACAGATATATTACAATAAAAAAACATATTTCATTGACACAGGAATGTCTAAGATTCTTGGTTTCAGAACATCAAGGGACTTTGGAAGGATGGTTGAAAATATTGTTTTTATCCAATTGAAAAGGAAAAATAAAGAAATATTTTTCCATAAATCTAAGAACGAATGTGATTTCATTGTAAAATCAAGTATAAAAATCATAGATGCGATTCAGGTTACTGAAAAAATGGATCAGAACAAAGACAGAGAAATGAAAGGATTACTGGAAGCATTAAAAAGATATAGATTAAAAAGTGGATTAATATTAACCCGAGATACAGAGGACGAGATAATGGTTGATAATAAAAAAATAATTGTAAAACCAGTTTGGAAATGGCTTCTTGAAACTTAAGGACTACCTATTTTCCCATCCTCTTCTTCAACAATTTTACCTTTTCCCTCAACTCTATTGCTGTCTCAAAGTCAAGCCTGTCTGCTGCCTCATTCATCTTTGTCTCAAGCTCAATTATCACATTAGGGATGTCTTTTTTCGGTATGTGTCCTGTTGTCTTTATCTCGATTTCTTTTTCTTTTATGGGTTTGACTATCTTTTTTGGAGTTATACCATGCTCCCTGTTATACTCCATCTGGATCTTTCTTCTCCTGTTTGTCTCATCAACTGCTCGTTTTATTGAATCTGTATGATTGTCTGCATAAAGAACAACTTTTGAGTCAGTGTTTCTTGCTGCCCTTCCTATTATCTGGATTAAGCTTCTTGAATCCCTCAAAAACCCTTCCTTGTCCGCATCAAGTATCCCGATAAAACCCACTTCAGGGATATCAAGGCCTTCTCTTAACAGATTTATTCCGACAAGACAATCAAATTTACCAAGCCTGAGCTGCCTTATGAGCTCTGTTCTCTCAAGAGTCTTTATGTCGGAATGAAGATACCGTGTCTTTATCTTTTTTTCAGCAAGGAAATCAGAAAGTTCTTCAGCAAGCTTTTTTGTGAGAGTAGTTACAAGGATGCGGTCTCCTTTTCTGACTGTTTTTTTTATCTCGTTTATCAGATCAGGGACCTGGTTTTCAATCGGCCTTATATCTATTTTGGGATCAACCAATCCTGTGGGCCTTATTATCTGCTCAACTATTTGAAAAGAATGTTCTTTTTCATATTTGGCTGGTGTTGCTGACACAAAGATCACATTATGGAAATATTTTTCCATCTCTTTGAATTTTAATGGGCGGTTGTCAAAAGCACTTGGCAGCCTGAACCCGTAATCAACCAATGATTTTTTTCTTGAATAATCTCCTTTGTACATTCCATGTGCCTGGGGAAGGGTCTGGTGTGACTCATCTATTACAAATAAAAAATCATCAGGAAAATAATCAAGAAGCGTATAGGGTTTCTCTCCTTTTTTTCTGTTGTCAAAGTGCCTTGAATAGTTCTCTATCCCCTTGCAGTAGCCTGTCTCCTCAATCATCTCAATATCAAACAAAGTCCTTTGCTTGAGCCGATGCGATTCTACAAGCCCGAGGTCAGAAAGCCTCTTATCCAATTCTTTTCTTATGGATTCAATTGCTCTTTTTTTCTCATGTTCAGGAATGACAAAATGCTTTGCAGGAAAAAAATGGAAATAATCAAATTGCTCTGTTTTTTTTCCTGTCATCTTGTCAATCTCATAAATTCTTTCGACCTCTTCCCCAAACATCTCTACTCTTATTATGTTATTAAAGTAGCCGGGTATGATGTCAATTGTCTGGCCCCTGATCCTGAACCTTCCCGGCATAAGCTCCATGTCGTTTCTTTCAAACTGAAGGTTGATAAGCTTTTTGATGATGTCTCTTCTATTGATCTTCTCTTTCTTTTTCAGCTCAAAGCCTAGTCCTTTAAAATTTTCAGGATTACCAAGGCCGTAGATGCATGATATTGATGAGACAACAATGACATCCCTTCTTGATAAGAGAGATGCGGTTGCAGACAGCCTCATCTGCTCGATCTTCGGGTTTATTGAAGCATCTTTTTCAATATACATGTCTTTATGTGCTACATAGCTTTCGGGCTGGTAATAGTCATAATATGATACAAAATACTCGACCCTGTTTTCAGGGAAAAAATCACTGAACTCATTGTAGAGCTGATCAGCAAGTGTCTTGTTATGTGCAAGAACTAGTGTAGGCTTGTTTATCTTTTCTATGACATTGCTTACTGTAAATGTCTTTCCAGAGCCGGTCACACCAAGAAGTGTCTGGAACTGATAATTTTTTTTAAGCCCTTTGACCAGTTTTCTGATTGCCTTTGGCTGATCTCCTGTCGGCTTGAATCCTGAGTGAAGCTTAAAGTCCATGAAATTTTAGAAAAAGGATTTGTTTTTTAAAGGTGAGTGATTGTGAGAAATCATTTTCACACCCCGCTTCACTCTCCCTTCACCAATAAAATTTTGTTGGCTGAAACGACTGCCTCCCAAAATTATGTTTTTTTGATTCAAAATAAAAAGAAGAGATTGTATAAAAATTACACAGAAGATTTTGAATCAAAAAAATTTCACATTGGTAATTTTGGGAGGCAGCAGTTTACAACAAAATTTTATAAACTTAATGAAATTTTTCTACTTTTCCTGATGAAAAACATAACAATTAAAGGAGCAAGGCAACATAATCTTAAAAATATAGATGTTGTCATTCCAAGAAACAAGCTTGTTGTAATTACCGGGCTTTCAGGCTCAGGAAAATCAAGCCTTGCTTTTGATACTATCTATGCTGAAGGCCAGAGAAGGTATGTCGAGTCTTTGTCTGCTTATGCAAGGCAGTTTTTAGGCCTGATGACAAAACCTGATGTCGACTCTATTGAAGGACTCTCTCCTGCAATATCGATCGAACAGAAGACTACAAGCAAGAATCCGAGAAGCACTGTGGGAACCATAACAGAAGTGTATGATTACTTAAGGCTTCTTTATGCAAGAATCGGGATTCCATACTGCCCTGAGCATAAAATAAAGATCAAACCACAGACTCCTGAAAAAATCTACAACACCTTAAAAAAACAATTCAAAAAAGAAGTTACGATTCTCTCTCCAGTCATAAGGCAGAAAAAAGGAACTTATGCCGGACTTTTCAAAGAGCTCAATAAGCAGGGATTCACAAGAGTGAGAGTAAATGGAAAATATTACAGGACTGATGAAAAAATCAAACTTGAAAGATATAAGAAGCATGATATTGATCTTGTCATTGACAGGACTAAACTTTCTGAAAAAACAAGGGTAAAAGAAGCAGTTGAAAATGCCCTGAAAGAGTCAGACGGACTTCTTATTGCTGTATCTGATAACAAGGAAAAAATCATATCCTCAAAGATGGCATGCCCGGAGTGCGGCCTTGCTTTTGAAGAGCTTCAGCCCAGGATGTTTTCTTTTAACAGCCCATTCGGTGCCTGCCCTGCCTGTTCAGGACTCGGCATAAAGATGGAATTTGATCCTGATCTCATCATCCCGGACAAATCCCTTTCAATAGCTGACGGAGCAATAAAGATCTACAGGAATGCAATTGACGGATGGCGGGGAAAGTATCTGGGATCAGTTGCAAAACACTTTGGTTTTTCTGTTTTTACACCAATAAGTGAACTTTCTCAAGAGCAGTATGAAGCATTGATGTTCGGGTCATCTGAAAGAATCAAATTCAACCTTTCCTCAAGCAGCATGAATTATTCAAAAGTTTCAGATTGGGAAGGACTCCTGCCTCAATCAGAACGGCTCTACCATCAGACAAATTCAGATTACAGAAGAAAGCAGCTGGAAAAATTCATGAGAGTATCAAAGTGCCCTGAATGCCAAGGAAAAAGACTGAAGAAAAAGATACTGTCTGTTCTTATAGATGATAAATCTATTGCCGGTATAACTGAGCTTTCAATAAAGGACAACGTGGAGTTTTTTGAAGAGCTGAAATTGACAAAACAGCAGAAAAAGATCGCAAGATTGATCGTAAAAGAGATAAAGGAAAGGCTTGGGTTTTTAGACAAAGTTGGATTGTCCTATCTTACTCTTGACAGGGAAGCAGGGACACTTTCAGGAGGAGAAGCGCAGAGGATCAGGCTTGCAACCCAGATAGGGTCAAATCTTACCGGAATCACGTATATTCTTGATGAGCCCTCGATCGGGCTTCACCAGAGGGATAATGCAAAACTAATAGATACTCTGATGAGAATGAGAGACAAGGACAACACAATAGTCGTTGTTGAGCATGATGAAGAGACAATTGTTTCTGCTGACCATGTGATTGACATGGGGCCGGGTGCAGGAATCCATGGAGGAGGAATTGTTGCAGAGGGCACTCCTGAAAATATTAAAAAAAACACAGACAGCCTGACCGGAAAATACCTGTCCAGAGAATTGAAAATACCAACACCTGAAAAAAGGCGGCCTGCAAAAAAATTCCTAAAAATCAAAGGAGGCAGGGAGCATAATCTTAAAGATATCGATGTTAATATCCCTTTGGAAACACTGACTCTTGTAACCGGTGTATCAGGTTCAGGAAAATCAACACTTGTGTATGATATTCTTTACAAGGCCATGAAGAAGAAAGTCTATGATTCCAAGGCTAGACCGGGAAAACATGAAAAAATTATATCAGATGAAAAGATCGACAAGGTAATTGTGATTGACCAGAGCCCTATCGGAAGAACTCCAAGGAGTAATCCTGCAACATACACAAAGGTTTTTGACTATATAAGAGAAGTTTTTGCAAAAACAACTGAAAGCAAAATAAGGGGTTATAAAAAAGGAAGATTCTCTTTTAACACAAAGGGTGGAAGGTGTGAGGAATGTAGTGGAAAAGGCGTAATTAAGATAGAGATGAACTTTCTTCCGGACATCTATATCAACTGTGAGGAATGCGAAGGAAAAAGATACAACAGGCAGACACTTGATATCAAGTATAAAGGAAAGACCATCTCTGATGTGCTTGACATGACTGTTGAAGAAGCATTTGAATTTTTTTCAAACCAACCTAAGATCAAAAGAAAATTAAAGACATTGAAAAGAGTAGGGCTTTCCTATATAAAATTAGGACAGAGCTCAACAACACTTTCAGGAGGAGAAGCCCAAAGAATAAAATTAACAAGAGAACTTTCGAAAAGATCTACAGGAAACACTTTATATCTTCTTGATGAGCCGACCACAGGCCTTCATTTCCATGACGTTAAAAAATTAATCAAAGTTCTTGATGCACTTGTTGAAAAAGGAAATACTGTTGTTGTAATAGAGCATAATTTAGATGTAGTGAAATCAGCAGATTATATTGTTGATTTGGGTCCTGAAGGCGGAGAGAAAGGAGGATATCTCATTGCAGAGGGCACTCCTGAAGAAGTGTCTGAAAATGAGAAAAGCTACACGGGAAAATGGCTGAAAAAGATTCTTTAGACTTTTTCCATTAATTGTATCAATAAATCATAAAGACAAGTCTTTTCTGAAGAATATCTTGCAAAAAAGAAATTCATAATTTATAATTAATGTCCTTAGTTAATTATTTTCTTATTATATATAGGAAACAGATTTTAATAAAATATACAATTTTAATTGACTGAGGTAGTTTGAAATGAAAAGGATGTATTTGGACTGTTCTGAGATTCTCAAAAGCGACTGTTCTGTAAGGATCTCCGGATCAAAAGATGAAGTTATGAGAGTTGCGATGAAGCACGCAGTTGAGGATCAAAAATACCCTGATAATTCATAAGTCAGGACAAAAATAAAGGCATGATGAAAGCTGCTTGATAAAAAATATTTTTTTTTATAAAATATATTGATTCAAGATCTGATTAGTTCTAGGAACTTGGTCAATTCCATCTGGTCAATGTAGTTAAAATCTTTTAAAAAATTAACCTAAAGAAAGGGATTTATCTATTTTTTTCATGATACTTATTTGTATATAGACACACTTTTTTAAATTCAATATTATTCTTGGATTCTTATGAAGTTGAATATTCCCTCTGAGCCCGGCTGCTATATGTTTAAAGACAGCAGGGATAAAATAATTTACATCGGAAAAGCAGGAAATCTCAAAAAAAGAGTCGGTTCCTATTTTTATAAGAATGATCATGACGCAAAAACCAAAGCATTGATTGAAAATATCTCTGATATTGATTATATTACAACAGATAATGAGAAAGAAGCTTTGCTTTTAGAGGATTCGCTTATAAAAGAAAACCAGCCGAAATACAATATTATGCTGAAAGATGCAAAATCATATGCTTATATTCTCCTGACTGACCATGAATTTCCCAGGATAAAGATTTCCCGGGACAAGAAGGAATCAGGCAAGTTTTTCGGGCCCTTTATTTCAGGTGAGGAAAGGGATTATATATTCAATGCTGCTGCAAAAATCTTTAAGATAAGGACATGCAAAAACATGCCTAAAAGGCCCTGTCTCAGATATCATATGAAAATATGCAGTGCTCCCTGTGCAGAAAAAATTTCAAGGAAAGATTATCTTGAAAATGTGGAAAATGCAGGTCATGCCCTGAAGGGAAATACAAAAGGCCTAAAGAGACGACTTGAAAAAAAGATGCAGTATTTTTCAGAAAACAAGATGTTTGAGAAAGCAATGGAAAAAAGGGACCAGATAAGAGCTATTGAAAGTCTTAAAGAAAGGCAGAAGATTGTACGACAAAAAAAATACAATGAGGACATAATCAATTTCATAAAAAGAGAAAATAGGATTTTTCTGATGGTCTTTAATATCTACAAGGGGACTCTGGTTAATATGCAGGATTTTTCTTTTGACTTCATCGATGGTTTCCTGGAAGAGTTTTTGCAAAGATATTATTCAGAAAACCCGGTTCCAAAAGAACTGATTCTTCCTGAAAGGGTTTCAGATGCATTAAATGACTATCTCTCTGAGAAAAAAGGATCCAATGTAAAAATAACCCTGCCAAAGATCGGGGAGAAAAAAAAGCTCTTAAAACTTATCAAAAAAAATATTGAGACACATTATTTCAAGGGTATGAAAAAAACAGAATCCTTGAAAAAAGAGTTGGGCCTGAAAAACATACCTCATGTAATTGAATGTTTTGATATATCCCATATTTCCGGGACATCGACAGCAGGCTCAATGGTACAGTTCAGGCACGGAAAACCGGATAAGACAAACTACAGGAGATTTAAGTTGAGAACTGTAAAAAAGGCTGATGATTATAAATCATTGGGAGAAGTTGTCAGGAGACGGTATAGAAGGTTGATAAAAGAGAACCGGGAATTTCCTGATCTGATAATCATTGACGGTGGAAAAGGACAACTAGGTGCTGCAGTAAAAGAACTTAAGAATCTCTCTTTAAATATTCCTATATTATCTTTTGCAAAACAGGATGATGAGATCTTTGCACCAGGAAAAAAAGATGCAATTATTCTTTCAAAAGACTCAGAAGCTCTGCTTTTTATAACAGAGATAATTGCAGAAGCACATAGATTTGCAATAAAATATAATAAGAAGTTGAGAAGCATGAAATTCAGGAAATGATCAGCTGATTACTTTTTTTATTTTCCCGCACTTTCTGCATTTGTATCTCTGCATGAACTTTCCTCCTCCGTAGTTTGAAGGCCCCATGAATTTTTCCAGCTCATGCCTACCCAAGAGGCATTTTACTTTATCTATAAATGGCATTATAGTTATTGGTATACTTCATTGATATTTAAATGTTGATGCAAGTGTTTGCCGTTTGTCCCTTTTAAATCATTTGAAGGTTAAAACTCTTAACAATTTTGATTGTCACTATATTTAAAAACCTGAAATTATTTATAAAAAACATGGATAAGATTATAAGGCTGAATAAGAAATATACGGTAGAACTTACAATTGTTGACTTTGAATCTGAACATCAAGGTGATCGGAAGAATAATATAACAAAACAAGATATGAAAATAGGGATAAAAAATCGCTTTGATAAAGGTCATGAAATATTTTTTGGGTATAAGCACAACAATGAATTAATTGGATATGCAACATTAAAACCCTTTTTTCCAGGTTATAATCATTGTGAAATGTATTGGTTGGCTGTAAAAAAGAAATACCAAAAACAGGGAATAGGAACAAAACTGATTAAATATATTGAAAATTATGCCAACAAACAAGGATTTAGAAAAATCTACCTATATACTGGCAAGGATATGAAAGATACAAGAAGTTTTTATGAAAAAAGAGGATACAATTTAGTTAATGAATTCCCTGATTACTATGGATATAAATCTGGAAATAAAACAGCTGTTTTATATTGTAAAAAACTTTAATTTTGTTTTCAGATAAGAATCCAAACAAGAAAAAACTTGAAAGTTTATTTTCTGTCATTAAATCCTTCCCATAATTTTTTAAGAAAAATACAAAAATCAAAATTCGCCTGCGAATTTTGATAAAGAAAAAAAGTGATGGCTCCCTAATTTTTTTCTCTTCTGTTTGGGGAGGGGTATAGAAGATGAAAGAAAGGGCAATAGGGAGCCAAAAAAGTATGAACCTTAGAAATCACAAGATTCCTAAGGGAAAAGTGATGCTCCCTGTTGATAAAGGGGGAGTTGGGGGTTAAAGAAATCTTTTCGCCAGGGAGCTTATCATCATTCAATCTTGTAGGGGGGTTTTCTGATCTCCTGCAACCACTGCAGGCCAATCCTCATCATGTTTTTGTTAAATTTCTCTGAAATCGAATAGGTTTTTTTATAAAGATCATAATTGACCATTCCCATTGATTTCATCGGGGTTAATATACGATCATAAAATTGCCTTTTGTTATATGAAACCTTGACTTTTTTACCCCGATAGGGCTCTTCATCAAGTTCTGTTACCAATTCTCCGTCATGAAGTTTGGTTGCAAACATGCTCATCTCTGTTTTTCCTATTTCCCTATCGTTCTTCTTCATATATTCAATCAGCAACTTGGCAACAATCACCTGCTGCTTAGTTGAAAATATAATCTCATAAATGTTTTCGGGAAGATTATATTGATCAAACAATATCACCATATTTAGTATAAAATACCTACTAGTATATAAATATTACTATTATTTACCTTAGTATACAAAAAAGTATATTGATTTATAGAAAGCAAATTGAGAAAAAATAAAAAAAAAGTATAGAGAACTTTGAATTACTTATAGAGAATAATTCAAAGTTCTTCTTAAAGAATTTTGATGTTTTTCAAAATTCTCTATACATCAAGGATGATAGAATCTTAGTGATAAATGAATGTTATTATTTAATAATCAATTATAAGTCCAATAATCTAATAAGTCCTCTTTAATGTCTAATGGATCAATCCATTGTGAAGAGAAAAAAACCTCTTCTGGCACATAATCTTCAAATGGCCTGAATTTTAATTTTAATGGTTTTATTCTGTAAGAGCCGTTATTTGGCTCAACCCAAAGTACTGCTTCATGGCAAAAAGGATATCCTTTTAATGATGTTAATTGTTGAAGAACCAAATAATAACCCTCTGAATTTCCAAATTTAAGTGAATTAGCAATTAAATCCCTGGCAGATGTCCCTGTATAAAGAGGTAAAATTCCTCTCAGATATACCATATCCATTTTTCCAAGGAGATTAGATGCCTCATCTGATTCCATACCTGGAATATTATTTTTTCCTTCTGAACCTCCTTGATGGCCTGATTTTTTGACAAGGTCCAATTGAGTAAATTTAATTAGTCTTCTTTTTTGCATAAATTCAACTTGTTTTTCTTTGCTAAATCTGTCAATATATGGCAATTTTTGAGACATAATTTCATTATTTCCTGGAGGTGAGTTTATATCTTCTTGAACCCATTTTAGTGATCCTTCTCTGGATTCAACTACTATTCCAGCTTTTAGAATTCCATTCCTGTCATACATAAACTGTCTGGGCATTAAATCGTATTCTTCACAGTTAAAAGGCACTATGTCCACACCATAATATTCCATGTCAGGAAATTTTTCTTTAAACCTATCCATAGCATCAACAACCTCAAAACCTGCCTTGCCCATTCCTAAAAAAATAGCTTTTGAAGGTTCATTTCTATTTTCTTTTGCATGGTTTATTATTAATGTTTCAACTAAAGGAGAATATCTTCCTGCAAATTCACGGACAATGCCCGCATGAGTCCATATTTTATCTGGATCAAAAAAATTTTCTCCTCTCTCACTACAGATTTGTATTGCTTCTGCTATTTTTCCTTCTGAATAATTATATAAGAAATCTAATGGCCTCCTATTTTCACAATCTCTATATGTTCTCACAAAAGGATCCAATGTAACACCAGAACCCAAAATCTCGCCATCCATTCCTTCATAAAAGTTATAAAGCAAATCTAGTTCAAATAATCTATGGCATAAATAATCGTGCAGATATGTATCAAAAGTCATGCCCTGTTCTTGTTGAATTGATAAAATTTTTTGAACAAATTCATAATATTCATTTCTAAATTCTCCATCTTCTAAAAGCAAATCATAACATTCTTTTACTAATCCAACAGGCAGTGCGACTAAACCGGTGTGTTGCGTAAAAAGATGTGAAAAATGACTGTTTACAGTTCTTGCAACATCCTGGTCTTCAAATCTTTCATCTTGTCTTGCTAATGTTTCTGCAATATCAAAATATCCCTCTATTTTTTTTTCAAGTGATACAATTTCATCTGCAGAACTGTCTGTCAAATGAAAAAGCAGGTATAAAGCATTCACTGTCTCTTTAACAGTCAACTGCTTGTTAAATTCCTGCATTAGTGTCTTATAAAATAAAATTGTCCTCGCCATTCTCCTTTCTGGGTCAGCCATATCTTTAATATCCCTACCAGTAACGCAAATTTCATCATCGTCTGCTGGAATCTCTGGTAATGTGTATTTAAGAAATTCTAATACTTCTGGAAAATTAGAAGATAAGGGTGGATTAGGCCATGCACTCTTTAGAGAATTATATTCATACATTACCTTATTTTTTTGTACCATTTTAAAATGAATCAATAAAATAAAGAACGCAACCCATATCTTATATTTAAATTATACATATTTTCTAAAAAATTCTTCCAGTTCTTTCTTATAATCACTCTTAACCTTTATATCCCAGTCTTTTGGAAACAATCTGTAATAATTTCTCCATACAAACCTTTCGTCAAGAAATATGATTGCACCCTTGTCTGTCTCGCTTCTTATGCACCTTCCGGCGTTCTGCAGTGTCTTGTTAAAAGCAGGTATAAGATAACCGTAATCCCAGCCCTTGTTGAACTTTTCATCATAATATTTAATTAACGACTTTGTTTCAAGATCAGGTTTTCTTAAGGGAAGACCAACAATAATGACTGCTTTTAATAAATCACCAGGAAGATCTATTCCCTCACCAAAACTTCCTGAAGATACTCCTAATAGAACCGCACCTTTGCTGCTGTAGGATTTGAATTTTTCAAGCATCTCTAATCTTTGAGATTTGTTCATTTTCGAATCTTCAGTAAATGTTGTCTTTTTACATTGGACAGCAAAGAATTCATTAACTTTATCACGAAGATAATAACTAGGAAAAAATACAGCTGAATTTCCAGGAACAATATTAACTATGTCTGATGTGATTTCAGCTATTTTTTTATATTCTGATTCTCCTCTTCTCTTGTACTTAGTTGTGGTTTTGGGAATAATAAGATTTAGCCTGTTTTTTTTCGGATATGGATCATTAAAGACAACTTCCTGTGATTCCTCAATCCCTAATACCTCCTTGTACATTTTTATAGGCACCAATGTTCCTGACATGAATATGGATGAGCTTATGCTTTTTACAATCGGACTGCACACAACCGAGGGATCAAGGCACCTGTATGATAAAAGATAATATGGTTTTCTGAATCCTTTTTTAAACGAAATTATCCTTGCAAACCCATTATCTCTTTGAGCCCATCTCTCTAAGAATTTTGATACTGCACCAATATATGACTGCTTCTGGGTCTCTCTTACAGTGTCTCCGATGAATTTAAAATCCTGTTTTACCTGTTCATAGTCATACGAAACATCTAAAGGATGCATAAATTCCTTTTTTGTTACAAGCTTTTCAGATTCAATCTGCATCTCGCCTGATATCGAAAGCATTATATCCTGGATTTTATTTAGAATTTCAACAACTTCAATATATGCAAATTTCTTTGCTTCTTTTACTGCCCGCCTTAATGTAATTGTTGAAAGATGTTCAGAGGCCAGGTCTTTTAACCGAAAGGGTAGATTATGTGCTTCATCCACAATAATAACAAGATCTTCAAAATCCTTTCCGATCTTTGCAAGAAAATTCTCTCCTATGCTTGGATTGAACAAATAATAATAATCTGTTATTATCACTTTTGAGTTTGCTGCAAGAGCAATTGAGATTTCATAGGGACAGAGTTTTTCCTGTCTGCATATCTTTATGATCTTTTCTGTTGCAACAGGGGAAATACTGCTTATCAGGCCAAAGACTTTTTTAGAAAGTTCTGTAAACTTTGATTTATTTTTTGTATTATTATAAAATTCACATTTTTTTTCTTCTCTTAGTTTTCTGCAGTAATCAGCAAACTCGCTGCTGTATAGAGCTTCGATTCCCGGCTGTATGCACATCCATTTTTTCCCGATAATTGAAACTGCATTAAATGAAACATCATATTTTCTTTTTATTAATTTTAAGGTCTCAACTGCAATCCTGTGCTGGGTATGTCTTGAGGTTAAAAAAAATGTTGTATATCCGTTATTTAATGACTGTCGAAGTGCGGGGCCTAAGACTGCTACTGTTTTTCCAAGGCCTGTAGGTGCATGGCATAAGAGATTCCTTTTGTGCTTTATAGATGCATCTGTCAACAAAAGCAGTTTATCCTGCTCTTTTCGTATGCTTGTAAAGGGAAAAAGAAGTTCTTTTTCTTTATCAGGGGACATAGGCTTATGAAACTATGTCTTGTTTAAAAAGATTTATGGATTATCTGTTAAAAAGAACTTTTTTTTTCCCGGAATAAAGCCCCATTGCAGACATCTGCTCAAACTGCTCTCTTTGCAGCTGAAGTGTTGTTATTGTAAAATCATATTTCTCTTTAATATCAGCTGTTATCCTTTTTACATCTCCCTGAGGGATATTTTCCCCAATAAGAAGAAGATTTGCCCTTTTACTGTCTTGTCTTCCGTGAATCAGAATTGTCTTTATTTCTTCTATTTTTTTAGCTTTTTGTATAAATAGATCAATTGCATGCTTTTCTGTTCGTAATATTGTTTTAAAAAAATCAGTGTTCTTGTTTGATTCCAAAGTGTATAATTTAGATGTCTTGTTTTTATGAAGAGATATTATTTTTAGTTCAACTAGCTTATTTAAGATTCTGTAGGTAGATGCAGGAGATGTTTCTGTTAATTTAGCAATCTCTCTGAGATAATATTTTTCAGATTCATTGTTTATGAAAAGTTTGAGTATCTTTATGATCTTTGTATCAAAGAGCTTCTCCATCAGCTTGATGCTGTCCATATGTTTTTAAAATAAGGAAGTACTATTTATATTTTTTCATTTTTGAAACAGCGTTTCAAATTTGAAACAGAATGAAAAAAAGTTAAATATAAAAAGATAAAGACAATAATATAATCTAACATGACAATCAAAGTTCCAAATGAAAAACACAAAAATGAAGAAGTTGAAGCATATAATCAAACAAACAATATGGATGTATTTGAATGCATTGCAACAAGAAGATCAATCAGAAAATTTATGGACGTTGATGTTCCAATGGAATTAATAGGAACAGTGCTTGATGCAGCACGTTATGCACCAAGTTCAGGAAATGTCCAGAATTGGAGGTTTATCCTGGTTAAAGATAAAGCTAAGATAGGAAAAATTGCGGATGCGGCAATGCAGCAGTTATGGATAGCAAATGCTCCTATGGTAATTGTTGTATGCGGAGAAACAGAAAAACTAAAACAATTCTATGGAATCAGAGGAGAAAGATTATATTCTATTCAGAACTGTGCTGCATGCATACAAAACATGCTTCTTGCTGCTCATGCTGTTGGACTAGCTTCCTGCTGGGTTGGGGCTTTTGAAGAAGATCACCTTAGAAGAATATTAGGTATTCCTGAAGATATAAGGCCTCAGGCATTGCTTCCAATAGGATATCCTGATGAAGTTGTGCCTGCACCTATGCATTTTACTCTTGAAAACCTTTGTTATTTTGATACCTACGGAAATAGAATTATTAATATCAGCAGAATCTTTCAAAACCCGAATGTCATGGGAAGAGTCTCTACCGAGGTCAAGAATATTGGAGAGATCGGTAAAAAAATAATAGATAAAGCTAAAGAAAAACTTTCTAAAAAATGAATCTGAAGATTCATTTTTTGATATGCCAGTAAAGTAAAATTCTTTTTCTTACAGTGTGTAATCAGGTACAAAAGCTAATTGATTTCAAAGAGCGATATCACTAAAATATATTCTACAGAATAATAAAATTTATATATGAATTTGATTATTAAAAATATTGTTTGGGGTTAAGTTTTATTTTAAGAATAAAAATTATGATTGTTGAATTTATGGGGATAAATTCAATTTAATCAATGTGTTTGGGTAAGTTTGGGTTAACGAATTCTAATAAAGAGTAGAGTATGTAATTTAATATATAAATATTTAGGTGTAAGAATATATATTTTGGAATATATATTTTTAAAAAACATATGACTAAAAGACTAAGAACCGAGGGGGTTTTGAAAAAATGGAATTTATTGTAGATAAAGCAACGGAACAATCTAAAGAAAATGATTTTGAACAGGTAGATGTTCACCAGGCCAATATAAAAGTTATTGGAGTCGGCGGAGCAGGAAACAACATGGTAAATTGGCTCTACCAAAAGGGAATTAAGGGAGCTGAAATTATTGCCTGCAACACTGATCAACAGCACTTGAGTGTTATTGAATCAGACAGCAAATATTTAATTGGAAAAGACACAACTAGAGGTCTTGGATGCGGCGGCTTTCCGGAAAAAGGAGCAGAAGCTGCACAAGAAACAATAAATAAAATAAAAGATTCTCTAAAAGGTTCGGATATGGTATTTGTCTGTGCAGGGATGGGAGGAGGTACAGGAACAGGAGCTGCACCAGTAATTGCTGAGGTAGGAAGAGATATAGGATCTATTGTCATTGGAACAGTTACTATGCCATTCAAGATTGAGAGAGCAAGAGTTGACAAAGCAGAGTTCGGGCTTCAGCAGTTAAGGCAGGTTTCAGATACTGTAATTGTTATTGATAATAATAGACTGGTAAAGATTGCAGGAAATCTTCCGATCAGACAGGCTTTTGCAGTAGCAAATGAGCTTATCGCAACAATGATAAAAGGCATTGTTGAAACAATTGCACTACCTTCTTTAGTGAACCTTGATTACGCTGATGTTAAGGCTATAATGACAAACGGAGGGGTTGCAGCAATTGGTGTTGGAGCATCTGATACTAATAACAGGGTGGATGAAGCTGTGAAAGGTGCATTGAGCAATCCATTACTTGAAATTAATTATGAAGGTGCAACCGGAGCGTTAATACACATGTGCGGAGGACCTGATTTGACACTTGAAGAAATAAACAGGATTGGTGAACTTGTTACAGACACTCTTGATGATGATGCTAATGTAATTTGGGGAGCTCGTGTTACTGAAGATATGAAAGGCAAACTTACTGTTATGACCATAATAACAGGAGTAAAAAGTCCCTGGATACTCGGCAAGATGGACAGAACCCAGCCAAGCAGGCAGATGCTTGATGTTTCAGAAGAGTTAGGTATAGAGATAGTAAAATAATCATGATCAACCCTTAGTCTTTGAGTTGATAAATTCTTGCCTCTATCTGTAAATCACCCCCGAAAATTTTCGATAGAGGCACCCTATTTTTCTTTTATGGATTTCCTGCGAAATCCATAGGTATTTGTTTTTAGTTGTGAAACATTAAGTAAATCATCTTTATCTTTATCCTGCGTACTTATGTTTTTATACTAGTAGCTTTTTCTTGTACTTATGACACTTTTTATGATTGGGATAGGATTAAATAATGAAAGAGATATTTCTCTAAAAGGACTTGATGCTATTAACAAATCTTCATATGTGTTTCTTGAAAACTACACTTCTAAAATGAATTGCAGAGTTGAAAAGCTGGAAAAGCTGTATGGGAAAAAAATAAATCCGGCTGACAGAGATCTGGTTGAAAAAAATTCAGATGAGATATTAAACAAAGCTCTTGATAAAAATGTTTCTTTTCTTGTAGCAGGTGATGTCTTTTCTGCAACAACTCATGTTGACCTATTTTTAAGGGCAAGAGAAAAAGGTATTAATATCAGAATAATTCACAACAGTTCAATACTTACTGCTGTCGGAATTGTAGGTCTGGAACTCTATAAATTCGGAAAAACAGCTTCTCTTCCGTTTTTTGAAAAATCCTTTATTCCTGAAACTCCGTATACAGTTATTTTTGAAAACAAGAAAAGAGGTCTTCATACTCTTGTCCTTTTAGATATAAAAAAAGACAAGGAAAGATTCATGAGTGTAAATAAGGGGCTCATTCAGCTTTTAGAATTGGAAAAAAAGCTAGGAAAAAAAATTATTTTATCTGACAGTAAAATTATCGGATGCGCAAGGCTGGGAAGCGAAAGAAAAGTTATTAAGTATGGGAAGGTAAAAGATCTTTTGGAATTTGATTTTGGAAAACCTCTCCATTGCATAATTGTTCCGGGAAAGCTTCATTTTATGGAAGAAAAGATGTTAGAAATATGGAAATAATTATTTTTTAAAATGGAATCTATTACAATTATTGCTATTGGAGGGAATCAAATAGCTGATGCCAAAGAGAAAATTGATATAAATTCACAACTTTTCCAGGTTCAAAAGACAATTCATTTGATTTCTGAATTCATAGATAAAAACCCAGGATTATTTATTATTAGACATTTGCGGAGCTGATACTCAGGGTGCAATTGGTTTTATGATTCAAAATGCTTTTTTTAAATTATTTCAGAATAAAAAGAAGTTTGCTGGTATCGTTACCCAGGTATTAGTTAATAATAAAGATGAAGCTTTTCAAAACCCTACAAAATTTATCGGTCCCGGATATACTGTCAGAGAATTAAAAATAAGTTCCAAGTAAATAAATTTGTTAAGAAAGGAAAGACTGCTGAAGCTGAATATCATATCAAAGCCTATAGAGAATTTTGAAAAACCCCTTCGGGTTTATTAAAAATTCTCTATAGGTAATTCAAAATTCTCTATAAAAAAAATTTAATTTACAGAAAATATAAAAAAAATGTGTTCAGAAGAGTTGTTGCTTCGCCAAATCCTGTAGATATAATTGAATTTCCTATTATTTTGTCTTTATTAAAAGAAAAGATAATTCCGATTACATGCGGTGGGGGAGGTATTCCTGTTATCAGGAAAGGGAAGGAATTAAAAGGAGTTGAAGCTGTGATTGATAAGGATTTTACTTCTTCTTTACTTGTAAAAAAATTAATCAATAAAAAATACAAAGTAGATTTGATAATTTTAACTAATGTTGATTCTGTGTATCTAAATTTTGGAAAAAAAGATAAAGAGTATTCAATACCAAAATTGTCTTTAAAAAGTGCAAAAGAATATATTAGAGAAGGACATTTTCAGAAGGGAAGCATGCTCCCTAAGATAAAAGCAGCGATATTTGCTCTTGAAAACAATGTTAACAAAGTTTTGATTACGTCTCCTGAATATTTTAAAGATACAATAAAAGGAATTGCAGGAACAAGGATGTACAAATAACAAACTTTTTATAGGGTTTAAAGTTACATTTTTACCATAGCCCCGTAGTGTAGTGGTCAATTTCCTTTCAGGAAGACAATTCATCCTGCCCTTTGGAGGCGGGGACCCAGGTTCGAATATAAAAAAATCCGCAAAATTTTTTTATTGCGAAAGTCCTGGCGGGGCTATAAATTTTTATAAAAAGTTAGGCAGAATACCCACTTCTTTAGATGTGGGATGAATGCCGTGTCTCTTTCTTTTCTTACATCAAGAGGCAAACATGATTTTTTAATACAAACTTGAGATGATTTGTTAAAACCTATCTGTAGAATCTAACTTCATACACAATGGGGGATATTGATGTATCTTGCGTAAAGAATTCAAGTTTGTACTGTAAATAGTTTCCATCTGGACTTTGAATTCTAAAATTTTCAACCTCCTGCCAATCTGTCCATTTTAAAGAATCTATAGAACTTCTTGTAAGAACATTAATTGATGTGCCTTCAGGTTTTTCATAATCTATTTGAATAGATCCCCATTCTTTAATTTCTTGTTCTTCATACACATTTGATTCAAAAAATCCTTCCTGACTATATATTGCTGGAGCTGTTGCTAAATTTAATGAACCGTCTTGCAAAATATTAAAATAATATCTATATTCATTTGAAATAAGAATAAATTGACCAAATCCTACTGAAAAACCAGGAATTCCCGCTTTGACCCAATAATGTGAAAACCGTAGGCTATTTTTATCATATCATAGCAAAAACGCATGAAAATTATGATAAAAAGAATCAAAGAAACACGATTTTTGCTTAAAATTTTATTAATATTCTCTAGAATTATTGATAATAAAATAGCTTTCTCTATAAAAAAAAGATTGTCAAATGAATTTGCAGAGACTAATCAATTATATCTGGAATTGGAATTTTTTTTCCAGAGATCAAAAATCTATAAAGCATTTCCATAGAATCAAATTTGATTAAATAAAACGCAATTCTT
>WJJD01000182.1 GCA_014729915.1 Candidatus Woesearchaeota archaeon
AATCTTGAGGAACTAATACAAACCCTCAAAAACCCAATAAAGATTACAGAAAGCAAATACGATCCAAATGTTGGATGGTACTATAAATTCAATAAGAAAATCAAGCGATACTTGTTTATCTCCGTTAAGTATTTAAATGGGGATGGGTTTATTATTACTGCACATTATATGAGAAAAATAAAATGAAAAATAAAATGAAAATTTATTATGATCCTGAAGGAGATTTTTTAGAGGTAAGATTTGGAGAAGTTAGACCTTCCTATTATGAGAATATTGGTGATGACATGTTCGAACGAAGAGATGAAAAAACAAACAAGATAACAGGATATAAATTTTTTAATGTGAAAAAAAGAAAAGAGAAAATCCCATTGGATGTTGAAGTGGATTTAAATTCTCTTGCTATTTGTTAAACTATTTTTATCTTCAACACTTTTTTTTGTATCTTCCTCTTTTTTCAACTTTTTTAAGCCTTTTTATGATGTTGTCATAATCTTTGCTTTTTTCTTTGTATCCTTTTAAAAAGAGTTCATATGCTTTCTTGTATATAGTATGGTGCTTGCTCTCCAGAGCCTGCCTTAAAAGATGTATATCCACTGCCATATCCTCGATCTTGTGTGAAAAAAAGCTCAGTCCGAAATCTATGAAATAGATTTCTTTTTCAAAATATATCATGTTTGATGTTGTAAGATCTCCATGGATTATGTTGTTGTTATGAAGCACAGCTGTTTTTCTTCCTATTTCTTCAGCAAGATCAATATTTTCTTCTAAGATGTCCCTTACTTTCGGACCGTCAATGTAGCTCATCTCAATCTTCATATCAGTGTCATCCATTTCTATAAGCTTTGGTCCTTTTACTTCAGGAGGAAGTTTTCCAATGACCTTAGCTTCTCTTCTTGTCCTGAATTTTCTTAAAGGCTCACCAATCTCCGGAATCCTGTATTTTTTCTCGAACCTGTGCTTTATTATCCTGTCCTCTTTGATAAATATCTTTGCTTCTGCCCCCTGTGCTATCTTTTCCATAAACAAACGGATTATTAAGAAATTTTTAAAAGTTGTTAAAAAAAAATGACGTAACAGGGTAATCTCCCTTGAAAATTCCTGCTAGCTAAAATTGAGGCTGCAGTCGGCCAGGCGGAACTGACCAAGTTCCCTTATAAAATCAGGGGTTTTGGTCAGCGGAGTAAGACATGCAAAGCGTGTCTGTCTGTGCCAACTGCTGCAGCATCAATTTATTTTTAGCATAGAATTAAGTTAGTATTTTGTTAGAAATCCATGAAAAAAATCAAAAATCTCCAGGATCATCATTCCAATATTTTTATCTCTCCTGTTAATTTATCACTGTCAAAAACAGCAACAGAAGGCTTAGTCCATTTTTTTCTTGATCTGGGCATGAATGAACCCGGATTTAGAACAACTGTATCTTTGATCTTTTCGATCCTTGCTTTGTGAGTATGTCCGTGAAAAATCACATCATATTTGTTTGAGAGAGCAAGTGAATCAATAATTGACTCTGGATCTCCATGCAGGACTGCATATTTCCTGTTTTCTATCTCAATTTCTGCAAAATCTCCTAAAAACTCAATGTCAAGCCCTTTTGTCAGATCCATCAGCCGGAAGATATCAGCATCATTATTACCAAAAACAGTCTTTACCTGTGCTTTGATCTTTTTTACAAAATCCAAAAGAAAGAAAGGTGAACACCAGTCTCCTGTGTGTATCACAAGATCAACATCTGAAAATATCTTAACAGCTTTATCTATATATTCTACTCTGTCATGCGTATCAGAAATCAGGCCGATTCTCATTCTCTGTATTTTTCGTAATTTTCTTCTAATGCTTTTTGCCCGGGAAGTTTTTTTCCGGAAAGCATGTGAAGGGATGCTCCTCCCCCTGTTGAGACATGCGTCATCTTATCTTCAAGACCATATCTGTTTACAGCAGCTCCTGAATCCCCTCCGCATATTACAGATACTGCATCTGATTCCGCGATAAATTCCGCAATCTCTTTTGTTCCTCTGGAAAAATTTTCCCATTCAAAAACACCTATCGGTCCTCCCCAGGTAATCGTATTTGAATCTTTAAGCTGTTCTTTGTATTTTGCAATTGTCTCTGGCCCTATATCAAGTATGAGCCAATCCTGAGGGATCTCATCCAATGAAACTGTTTTGTATTCTGCATCCTTTAAAAAAGATCCTGCTGCTATAACATCTTCAGGAAGAAGTATTTTTGATCCTCCCACCTCAATGATCTCGTCTGCAACATCAAGTGTATCCTGATCATATTTCGATCCTTTGATATCAACTCCTTTTGCCTTTAGAAAAGTGTTTGCAAGAATACCTCCTATTATCAGGCTGTCAACTTTTGGAAGAAGATTCTTTATGACATCGATCTTGTCTGCTTTTGCTCCCCCGATTATTGCAATAAACGGCTTTTTTGGATTTTTCACAACTTTTCCGATAATTTCAAGCTCTTTTTGCATGAGCTTTCCAGCACATGCCGGAAGATGCTGCATTATTCCTGTAACAGATGCATGCTTCCTGTGTGATGCTCCGAAAGCATCAAGAACAAAAATATCAGCAAAGGATGCCATATTTTGTGCATAAAGAGGATCATTCTGTTTTTCTCCGGGATCAAACCTAGTATTTTCCAAAACAATTATTTTTGCCTCGGGAAGTTTATCTATCTCCCTTATCAGCCCCTGCTCAAAATACACTTTTTCATTGACAATCTCTCTGATCCTTTTTGAGACAGGCTCAAGGCTTAGATCTTTTTTGATTTCTCCTTTCGGCTTTCCAAGATGTGACATCAGAATTATCTGTGAAGCATTGTTTTCTAAAAGATACTTGATTGTGGGAAGTGTCTTTTGTATTCTTGAGTCATCAGTAATTTTCCCATCTTTTATAGGCACATTATAGTCTGCTCTCATAATAACTTTCTTATCTTTAAAATCCATATCTTCCAGCTTATTGTACATTTGATATCACCTTCTATGAAATATTTTCACACCAAAATTGAAAAGTTTTGAAAATGCACTTTCTTTTACGTCAATTGCTGCATAAGGACAGAGTTCCTGGCAGCAGAAACAGCTTATGCAGTTTGAATAGTCAATCATTGCCTTCTTGTTTCTTATGGTTATAGTCTCTGCAGGGCAGTTTTTTGCACATACAGAACAGCCAACACAGTTTGGCTTAATTTTCGGATAGGGAATTATCTTATCATAAAAGAATTTTTTAATGAAATCAGGAAGCACCTCAAGACCGACCTGGTGCGGAAGTTCATATTTTACCCTTATATTTTTAATTTTTTCTCCTTTTAACAAGAATTTTTTTTCCAGCATGCCTCTTTTTTTTGCCCTCACCATGGTAGGGATCCGGGTATGTTCTATGCCTGCGGCCATTGAAGCATAATAATCAACTCCCAAAGCATCCTCTCCTGCAATGATAAGGCTTGTCTGTATTGGGCTGCCGTTTGAAGGGCCTGCTCCCTGCATACCGACAACAGCATCCATTATCGTGAGTTCAGGTTTAACATATAGATATATGTCAAGGAGCATATCTGAAAAATCAAGATTGCTTGAATATTTCAGGTGAAGCTGGGCTTTTCTTTTTCCTGGTATTAAACCGAAAAGATTTTTTACTGCACCAGTCATGACTGTCAATGCATGTGTCTTTAGTTTCGGCATGTTTATTACAAGATCCATCTCAGAAAGCCTTTCTGCCAGGACCATGTTTTTGTATTTTTCTGCATTGGGATTTTTTACAACCATAGGTTTTGATAGATCAATGAATTCTGCTCCCTGGTTTTTGCATGCTTCAATGAATCCTGCTTTTTTTGCTGCTTCCCTTGATGGAGTTGCCCCTCCGGGTGAATCCCCGACATAAGGTTTCCCTCCTTGTTTTTTTACAAACTTTATCACTGCTGAGACCAATGACGGATGTGTTGTCACTGCTTTTTCTGGAGCTTTTCCTGCCAAAAGGTTAGGCTTTATGAGTACCTTATCTCCTTTTTTTATGAATTTTTCAAAGCCTCCAAGATGATTAACTGCTTTTTTTATAGATTCATCAATATTTTTTTGCTCATAATCCGGACATTTTACAATTGAGACTTTCATTTGAAAATAAGAAATCAGATAAAAATAAAAAAATATTCGGTTTTCAGACAAGTATCTTTATTACATCAACCAGTCTGCTTGAATATCCCCATTCATTGTCATACCAGCCAAGGACCTTTACAAGCTTTCCGCTCGCTTTGGTATCCAAAGGCTCAAATATGCATGAGTGGGAATTTCCGATGATGTCAACACTTACAACAGGATCCTTTGAATATTCGACAATTCCTTCAAAGTTTCCTTCTGAAGCTTCTTTGAATGCCTTGTTAACCTGTTCAGCAGTCACATCTTTTTTAAGCCAGACAGTTAAATCTGTCAATGAGCCGTCAGGTGTAGGCACACGAACTGCCATACCATCTAATTTTCCGTCAAGTTCCGGAAGTACAAGTCCCACTGCTTTTGCTGCTCCTGTTGTTGTAGGTATGATATTCATTGCTGCTGCCCTTGCCCTTCTAAGATCCTTATGAGGAAGGTCAAGAATGCTCTGGCTTGTTGTATAAGAATGTATTGTTGTCATGAATCCCTTTTCTATGCCGAACTTGTCATTCAATATCTTTGCCATAGGTGCAAGACAGTTTGTTGTGCATGATGCATTGCTTACAACATCATCTTCTTTTTTATCATATGTTGTCTCATTAACTCCTAATACTATAGTTTTTACATCTGAACCTTTTGCAGGCGCGCTTAAAAGAACTTTTTTTGCTCCTGCCTTAAGATGTTTTGAAGCAAGCTCTTTAGTCCTGAAAACTCCTGTACTTTCGACAACTACGTCAATCTCAAGCTCATCCCAGGGAAGATCTTCAGGGTTTCTTTCTGATAAAACCTTTATCTTTTTTCCATTGATATCAAAATATCCGTCTCCGACCTGCACATCTCCTTCAAACTTGCCATGAACTGAATCATATTTCAAAAGATGAGCAAGTGTTTCTGCATCTGTAAGATCATTTATTGCTACAAAATCAATATCCTGTTTTTTTAATCCTATCCTGAATACCTGTCTTCCTATCCTTCCAAATCCGTTTATTGCAACTCTTACCATTGTTTTTTACCTCCGTTTCAAACTATTATCGTGATCTATCCAAAGTGCGATCAAACCGCACTTCACATTGAAAAAAAGAAACTAGGTTAGTTTAAAAAGCTTTTTCAAGGGAATGTATGATGGAGTATGAAATATGGATTTTTCTTTTTGGAAAAATCCATATTTGTTGGGGTGGGTGGGGAAAAGTGTTGAATGTGTCTGTGGTGGTGGTTGGTGGAGAGGAGGAGTTATTAAATGGAGTGGTGTTATGAGGCAGTGAGAAAGGGGATCGATTTTTTTGGACAAGAGTAATTTTGTTTTTGTTATGTTTAATGTTTTTTCCCTTAAACTCTTTCTTGTTTAATTAAAACTATAATTTTATAAAAAAAAAGTAAGTAGAAAGTCAGTATACAAAAAAGTATATTAATTAGTATCTAATTATACCAAATGTGTCAAGAAAAAAAGAACTCAGAAAATTATCAAAGAATGAGTTAATAGAAATTATCTTTTCATTAGAGGAACGATTA
>WJJD01000183.1 GCA_014729915.1 Candidatus Woesearchaeota archaeon
AATCCATTTTTTGTATTTGAGATAGTTTAGCTCTCTAAAACATCTTCATAATTGGATGCTTGTATTACCTTTGAGTTTGTGCACAATCTTGAATGGTGTATGTTTAGGTAGTGCAGCTACAAATAAGTGGATGTGATCAGGTATGATTTCAAGTGCCAACCTTTGAAGTTTTAACTCTTCACATTGTCCTTTTAAAATTCGAGAAAGTATGTCCCATACATTTCCAACTAACACCTTTCTTCTGTATTTTGGAATCCAGATGATGTGATAATTGATGTTGTGTTTTGAATGGCAACTTGATTCTACTGTAGCTATTTTTACTGGTAAGTTATACTTATCTAGATTAAAATGCGGATATTTGTTTTTTGTCATAGCAATCACCTCACTGACTACGGTGAGTGCAATTCAACTTTCCATGAACCCTACTTTAAATCTTTCAAGTTCTCAACTGAACCCATTTAAATTAAAGGATTTGTGTATTTTTAGAAAAGGACTGAAAACGAAGTTATCAAAACACAGAATCAGACATCACATCCACAAAAACCCCCATTTTCAGATGGTGGGAATCTGTTATTTCTTTTCACTTTTATATTCAGACCACAATTGAATCCAAATTTCTCTTCTTTATATCAAATCGTATGATAAAGTATGATACTCAAAACATTTATATAAAATATTGTGATTTCTGGTTAATAAAAGTTCATTTTCCCCTAGTCACTGACTGGTGACTGGAGGATGTGGGAAATGAAAGTCCAGAAAACCGACCATTACTCGAACGGCGGACATACCACTGGCTTTTGACCAGTGGTGCTCGGTTTTCGCTTGACGTTTAAACAAGGAGGGAGTGATATGAAACAACATTCTGAAAAAGAATTAAAAAATATTGCAAATACATTAAGAAAACACCTTATTAAGATGCTTGAAAAAGCAGGATCAGGACATCCCGGGGGCAGTATGTCTTCAGTGGAAATAATAACAGCGTTATATTTTGCTGTAATGAAGCATGATCCTGAAAATCCCTGCTGGGAAAAACGAGATAGGTTTATTCTTAGCAAAGGACATGTCTGCCCGATATTGTATGCAGCTATGGCTGAATCAGGCTATTTTCCGGTTTCTGAACTAATGACACTAAGGAAATTAGGCTCACGGCTTCAGGGGCATCCTCATATGTGTAAACTTCCTGGTTTAGAAACAAGTTCTGGAAGCCTTGGGCAGGGACTTTCAATTGCTGTGGGAGTTGCAAAAGGATTTAAGATGGATGAAAAGAAAAATCACGTATACTGCTTGATGGGTGACGGAGAGCTAAACGAAGGTCAGATTTGGGAAGCTGCAATGTCTGCATCACAATTTCAATTAGATAATTTAACAGGTATAGTTGATGTTAATGGTTTGCAGATAGACGGGTGGACAAAAGATGTAAAATGTCTTTCCCCTCTTAAAGATAAATGGGAATCATTCGGTTGGTATGTGATTGAAGTTGACGGCCATAATGTAAAGCAAATTATTGATGCACTGAACCATGCAAAACATATCCATTTTAAGCCAACAGTTCTGTTATGCCACACAATCAAAGGAAAAGGAGTTTCTTTTATGGAAGATCAGGCAGGCTGGCACGGCAAAGCACCTAATGAAGAACAGACAAAAAAAGCATTGAAAGAATTAGAGAGAGCGGAGGTTTAAAAATGACAACAAAAAATCTAGCAAAGGACATATATGAAAAACCTGACCAGATACCAACAAGACATGGTTATGGTGATGCTCTTGTCCATCTAGGAAAAACAAACAAAGATGTCGTTGTACTTGGAGCTGACCTTACCTCATCATTAAGAGCACATCTTTTTGCAAAGGAATTTCCCGAAAGATTTGTTGAAGTGGGAATTGCAGAGCAAGACATGATGAATATTGCTGCAGGTCTCTCTTTAGTTGGAAAAATTCCGTTTGTAAGCACATATGGAGTTTTTTGTATTGGAAGAGCATGGGATCAGTTAAGAACAACAGTAGCTTATGCTAATCTCAATGTAAAAATCGGTTCCGGACACGGAGGAATCTCAGTCGGACCTGATGGAGCAACCCATCAGGCACTTGAAGATGTGGCTTTATCACGTGTACTTCCGAATTTAACAGTGATCGTACCAACAGATTACCATGAAACATATAAAGCTACAATTTCATCTACAAAAATACAAGGACCAGTTGTTGTAAGGTTCGGAAGAGAAAAAGTTCCTGTAATAACAACAAAAAACACTCCATTCAAAGTTGGTAAAGCAGACATATACAAAAAAGGAACAGATGTTACTGTTATTGCGTGCGGGGTTATGGTGTATGAAGCACTTATTGCAGCAAAAATGCTTGCAAAAAAAGGAATTGACCTTGAAGTGATAAATTGCCACACAATAAAACCATTAGATATGGATACAATAATTGCCTCTGCTAAAAAAACAAAATGCGTGGTTACAGCTGAAGAGCATCAGCAGATTGGAGGATTAGGAAGTGCCGTTGCTGAATTTTTATCCAAAAATTATCCTGTGCCAATGAGAATAATTGGTGTGAATGACAGATTCGGCGAATCAGGTCCTCCTGAAGATCTAATGAAAGAATTCGGATTAACTCATGAAACAATAATTAAAAGTGTTCAGGATGTAGTTAAAATGAAAAAATAAATAGGATTTATAAAAATGGGTTTTTTTTTATTCCTAAATGTTAATGTTGTTAAAATAAATCTAGGGTGATAAAATGAAATATGCTACGAGACTAAATAGACTTGGAACAGAAACTGCTTTTGCAGTAGGAGCACAGGCAGCAGAGCTAGCAGCACAGGGTAAAAAAGTATATCCTTTCCATCTCGGGGATTTAAACATAAAAACTCCGGAAAATATTATAAGAGCTGCTGTCAATGCAATGAATCTGGGAAAGACAGGATATTGTCCTACACCTGGAATAAAAGAATTAAGAACAGTACTTGCAGACGATGTCGGGCAGGCAAGAGATATATCACTGAATTTTAAAAATGTGAGTATCCAACCAGGGGGAAAACCTGTTATTGGAAAATTCATACAGGTTCTGATGGACCAGGAGGATGAAGTACTTTATCCTAATCCGGGATATCCGATATATGAATCAATGATAAATTATTACGGAGGCAAAGCAGTTCCTTACGGGTTTAAAGAAACCGGGTCGGGATTTGCCCTTGATTTTGATCAGATTGAATCAAAGATAACACCAAAAACAACAATTTTTATCTATAATAATTACCAGAATCCGATGGGAGCTTCATCAACTGATGAGGAAATGCAAAAATTAGCAGATTTTTGTAAAAAACATGATTTATATGTACTAAGTGATGAAGCTTATTTTGATATGATATATTCAGGCAAAGGAAAAAGTATTTCATCTTTGCCAGGTATGAAAGACAGAACAGTGATTCTATATACTTTCTCAAAAAAATATGCAATGACAGGATGGAGGCTTGGTGCTGCAATTGGACCAGAAGAAATTATTGAAAAAATATCAAAGTTGAATGTGAACGACGAATCATGCAGCAATCATTTTGTTCAGTATGCAGGAATTGAGGCATTAAAGGGTTCCCAGGAAAAATCAAAAGAAATTATTAACATATTGAAAAAAAGGAGGGATAAAGCTGTAAATCTTTTAAACAGCATGCATGGAGTAAGTGTATTCAAACCTGAATGTACATTTTATCTTTTCCCGAATGTCACTGGTGCAATGAAAAAAATGGGAATAGATAGTGTTGAGGAATTCAGAGAAAATGTTCTTAAAAATACAGGGGTATCTTTCTGTACACGGGAACATTTCGGAACACCTCTTCCCGGAGAAAAAGATTATTATATCCGCCTTGCATATTCAGGTATAAATGTTGACCAGATTGGTGAAGGATTAACAAAAATGAAAAAGTTTATTGAAAGTTATTAAATAATTTTACAGGAATAAATAAAAATAAACTCCGGAAATAACAAGCTGGATTATTGTTAATCCAAAACCTACTTTGACAAAATCCATAAATTTTATTTTTCTGTTATTTTTTTTTGCAATACCCATAGCAATGACATTGGAAGG
Organism: Candidatus Woesearchaeota archaeon; assembly: GCA_014729915.1. Classification (GTDB taxonomy): domain Archaea; phylum Nanobdellota; class Nanobdellia; order Woesearchaeales; family GW2011-AR15; genus WJJD01. Next base: position 4,075 of record WJJD01000183.1, read on the forward strand.
GCTTCCGATAGGAGTAAGATTGCCTCCAAGCCCAGCCCCCACAACAAGAGGGAAAAAAAGGGAATTGCTAAGGTCCATCAAACCCTGCATATTTTTAAGAATAGGGATGAGAATTGCAGTAACTGGTATATTGTCGACAATTGATGAGGCTATTGTTGAGGTTCCAAGAATAGTAAATATTGCTGAATTCTTCCCTGAGATGAATCTTGTGATAATGTGTGCTGCAGTCTCAAGAAGACCTACATGTTCAACCCCGCCGATAACAATGAAAAGTCCAACAAAAAATGCAATTGTTGACCACTGCACTTGTGAAAAAATCTCCTCAGGATCAGCACTGCTAAGAAGAAGCATAACTATAGCTCCTGTTATTGCGATTGCCTCATTACCTATTCCGGTGAAATCCTGTATCAAAAAAAATACAAGGATCAATATCAAAATGATAATACTTCTGGTGAACAATTTTTTATCCTTTATTTCTCTGGTTTCATCAAAATTCAGCAGCTTGGCTTTCTCTTCTTCAGTAATTTCCTTATTAAATTGTTTTCTAAAGATAAATTTAAAATAAACAATTGTTGAAAATATCAGAAGTATTCCCAAAACAAGGATATTTCTGAAAAAATCCGTAAAAGAAAATCCAGCTGCTGTAGATATCATGATGTTGGGAAGAGAACTGACCGGTGTTAAAATACCCCCGACATTTACACTTAAGGAAATCACAAACAAATACGGAACAAATTCCAGATCAAGTCTTCTGCAGAGGCTCACAATCAATGTCCCAAGAACAATTGTTGCGGTGATATTACTAAAAAAAGTCGATATAAAAACACTCAGGATAACAATTATAATCATAAGTCGAAACGGATCCCCTTTTGTCATCTTAGCTGCCTTAATAGCAATATATTCAAATAGTCCGGATTTTTTGACAACATTAACAATGATCATCATTCCAACTGCGACAGTCAAAGTCTTGTAATCAATGACAGTGCCGACTATATCATAATCAATTATTCCGTAAACAACCATAAGCATTGCTCCTAGAAGAGCAGCAACTGTCTTGTTTACCATCTCACTGATAAATAACAGATAAGTTAATGCAAAAATTATTAGTGCGGTTGTTTCAGGAGTCATTTTTATTGTTTAATGATTTTAATATTTTTTTTTCAAAATCCTCATAATGACCTTTTGTTATGGCAAATATCTGTTTACCGATGTCATACAAAAAAAAGAGGAATAGAATCATAAAAATCATAGAAACAATTTGTGTCAAATGAACCCCTATGAAAAAATACGGAACAAATAAAGGAACAACTGCTGAAGAAACTAAAAATAAAAGAAGGATATATACAATGTCTCTAAATATTTTTAATACCGGACTTACATCTTCTTTCATACCCGGAAATCTTTTTATAACAAATTTAGAAACAAGATCAAGAATCCTTCCGGTATCCTGAAGAATGATTGCAATAATTGGGAAAAAAACAACAGTAAAAATTATCATTGCAAGCAATTCAAGGTCATATGATTCTTCAAAAATTTCTATTGTTTTTCCATGAAAGGCTGAAGAAAAAAATTTGAAAATAACAAGAAGAATAATCAGGATAAAAAAATGTTTTAATAATTTTTTTAAATCAATATTAAACTCTTTTAAAAACTTGGTATCGTTATTTTTTGTCATTTTGATTTAAAAATTAATTTATAAACTTCAGATAGAATATAACTACCTATTAAAATAGAAATTTACTTTGATTAATAAATGTTTTGACGGTTTTTTTCCTTCAAATTTTTTTAGATTTATTTTTGGAAATTCTTGTGCCTAGAGTATTTCTGTTAAAACATATTTAAATATAAGAACTTCTAACAAAAACACAATGACTCTTACAAATTTAGAAAATATTCTATTGTACGGAAA
>WJJD01000184.1 GCA_014729915.1 Candidatus Woesearchaeota archaeon
AGATCATACCTTCTGTAACATTTTAAGAGAGGAATTGTGGAACGATTCTGCTGTAGAAGTAGCTGCTTATTCAATTTCGCATCCATTGACTGGAATTCCAAAATTTATTGTTGAAACCAATTCAAAAAAAACAGCAAAAAAAGCACTAAAAAACGCAGTCACAAGATTAAAAAGGAAAAACACTTCTCTTGCAAAAAAAATAAAAAAAATAAAATAAAATGCTTTCACTTGCTCAAGGGAAAACACTTGTAAGACTTGCAAGAAAAGCAATTGAATCTCATTTTGATGGTAAGCATATTGAGCTTGATTACGAAGAAAAATCGTTTTCTGAAAAACAGGGAGTATTTGTAACCTTAAATAAAAAAGGAAGATTAAGGGGCTGCATCGGATTTCCTGAACCTGTTTTTCCATTAAATGAGGCACTAGTCAAGGCAGCAAGGTCAGCAGCATTTTCTGACCCCAGGTTTTCTTCATTAAAAAAACACGAGCTTGAGAAAATAACAATCGAGATTTCAGTTCTTACTGTTCCAAAACTCATTAAAGTCGATGATCCTGAAAAATATCTTGAAAAAATAGAGATAGGAGAGGACGGGCTTATTGTAAGAACAGATATTGGCTCAGGCCTTTTGCTTCCCCAGGTATTTGTTGAGTACAATGCAAAACCAAGGCTTGCATTAGAAATGACCTGCCAGAAAGCAGGCCTTTCCAGAAAATATTATAAACAGATAGAAGACTGCAAAATATATAAATTCCAGGCACAGATATTTAAGGAGACAGAGCCCAAGGGAAAAATAATACAAATTAGAGAAAAATAAACATAAATTCTGAAAAAATTTATTTATTGCATTATCTTTTGTTGAATAGTAATGCAATCACATCTATATCGTCGTTTTTGTTTTATTGTGATATTTCATTTAATACTCCTTAACACATCTTGTGAACATAGTGATATTAAGGAGGAGGACATAGAAGAGAGTATAATTTATAAGGGAAAAAACACTATAGATAATGCTTGCTTTATTTGTATTAAGGACATCAATAATAGACTCTACGCATTATCAATGGAAGAAGAACAAGATCTGGAATGTATTAATAAGGAACTATTAATTCCTTCAAACGATGAATTAAAAAATATTTATCCTGAGAAAAATTTTAATTGGAATAATCCAAATTTCGGATCTAATATATGTGTAAAAACAGATAAAGCTAAATATGAATGGGAATCAATAAATAATTTATGTTTTTTATGTCTTGATAAACAAGATGAATGGATTGCTGTTATTAAATCAGATTTAGATAATTATGATAATTGTACAAGATGGACATCTAATTTTGAAAAAAACAACTTTTTTGATATAGATTTGAAAAGAAATAATTGTACTTTTATGAGGGATTCATTGATATGGATTGAGACAGATAAACAGAATAGTGAAAAGCACATTAGTAAGAATGTAATATCAGCGTCTGAACTTATGGATATTGCAAAAAGAAAAAAAGATAGTGATGATAGTGATTTGGATGGTGTTTTAAACAAAGATGATAACTGTCCAGATACGCCTGAAGAATTGAGAGAAGAAGTATTTAAAAAGAAAGACAACCTCTGTACTGGGTGTCATAAATCGGAACTCATTGAAAAAAACTATGAAAAATCTGATATTGATTTTCATGCCCTTTGCGAAGGGGAAGATATTGAAAGTTGGTTTAATCTGATTGATTTGCAAGGTAAGGGTTCCTGGGGATACATAATTGAAGCTTATGCAGACATTTTTTCATTAATAATCCCAAATCCGGAACAAAAAACATCAACAGTGGGTGAGTGGATAAAGAATCATAAAGAACATCCGGAAAAAAAAGAAATTATTGCTGCTATTAACGCAAATTTTTTTGAATGCGACATAAGGGGAAATTCTTATACAGGAAGACAATGTCCTCAAGAAAGCACTGAAATTCCGGAGGGTTATCATCCCAAGGCAAAAGATCAATTTCCTCTTGGAATACAGTGTGGAGAAGGAAAGTGTTATACATATGATAATTCACAAGGACAAGCATATTATATGAGCCATATTGTTGTTTATAATACAGGCGAAATAGATATAATTTACTCAGATGAAAAATACGATCCAAGCAAATTCCTTTTTGCTGCCAGTGGTACTCCAACATTAATAAGAAACGGCGAACTAAATATAGATGGACCAGGGGGATATGTATATTATGAAAGGATATTAAATTATGGTTTGATTCCTTTTGTTGGAGTTAATGAAGATAAAAGCAAAATTTATCTCGGAATGATAGCAGGTGGAACTCAAAATACAGCAAAATTAATCATGGAGACAACAGATGTTTATGAGGCTGTAAGTTTTGATTCTGGAGGATCACCAAATCTTTGGTTTAAGGGAGAATCATTGAAAAAAACAACTCGTATTATCCCAACAAAAATCGGGTTGATCTCAAAGATTTCAGATGAACATGTGGAGATAATAGATAAACTAACATCAACCTGATAAAATGAATGATCAAATAAAAAAAACAGGATAAAAATTATCATAGTTGATAAGAAAATAGGTCTTTAAAAAAGATCAGATAAAATTCAAAGGGCAGCTTGTGAAATTACAGATCTTTTTTAATTTTTTGCACACAAAATTTATTTCTTTGTTCGCTTCTTTTTTGACCTTGTATTCACATCCATCCCAGACATACTTTTTCCAGTCAAGGATGTCATTGTATTTTCTGCTGACAATTTTTTTATTGATAAGCTCTTCGATCTGATTCTCTTTTTTTTCAATCTTATTTTCAACATCTTTTATTATCTCTTCCTCTTTTTTAATCTCCTTTTCTTCTCTTAAAATTTCTTTAAGGATCTTTTTTTCATCCTTTAATATCTTTTTTACAACTTCTTCAATAAATTTTTGATTTTTGAGAAGCTCATCAGAGACATCTTTTTGTTCAGTCATTTTAAAAATAATATTGATTGTAATATTTATATATTTTATGAATTTTTACATTGTAAAAGTTCATACAAAGTTTTAAATTAGACCTAATATTTCCTGAACAAATCACGGGGTAAAACAATGAAAACAGGAATAGTCTCATGGGGAGCATACATACCATGCTACAGAATTAAAGTTGAAGAAATTTCAAAGATCTGGGGATCAGATGCAGAATCTATAAAACGCGGACTTAAAATTTCTGAAAAAGCAGTTCCAGGAATTGATGAAGACACAGTAACAATATCTGTTACAGCCTCTCGAAATGCTCTGAAAAGATCAAAAATTGATCCGATAGAAATAGGAGCTGTTTATTTCGGAAGCGAGAGCCATCCATATGCAGTCAAGCCCACAGGGACAATAGTTGCTGAAGCACTTGAGACAGGTCCTGACTATACAACAGTTGATCTTGAATTTGCATGCAAGGCAGGAACAGCAGCAATACAGATCTGCATGGGCCTTGTTAAATCAGGAATGATAAAATACGGTCTTGCAGGAGGAGCAGACACAGCACAGAGTGCACCCGGAGATGCACTTGAATTTACAGCTGCTGCAGGAGGTGCAGCATTTATCATCGGAAAAAAAGATGTCTGTGCAGAAATCAATCATACAGTCTCTTTTACTACAGATACTCCTGATTTCTGGAGAAGAGAGGATCAGAAATATCCTTCACACGGAGGGGGTTTTACAGGAAAACCAGCTTATTTCAGGCATGTTCTTGGTGCAGCAAAAAAAATGATGAAAACAATGGGCACGACTCCAAAAGATTATGATCACGCAGTATTTCACCAGCCAAACGGAAAATTTCCTTCAAGAGCAGCAAAAATGCTCGGCTTTTCAGAAGAGCAGACAAAACAGGGTTTTTTAGTTCCCTTTATAGGAAATACTTATTCAGGAGCATCAATGCTGGGGCTTGCAGCTGTCCTTGATCAGGCAAAACCGGGTCAGAGAATAATTGTAACATCATACGGAAGCGGTGCAGGCTCTGATTGTTTTGATATATCAGTAACTGAGAAAATAACTGAAGCCAGAAAAAAGGCACCATTAATAAAAACTTATATTGAAAACAAACGATATCTAAATTATGCAGATTATTCAAAAAAAACAAAACAATATATAATGGAATAAAAATGAGAAAAGTAGCAATTATTGGAATAGGCATGACAAAATTTGGTAATTTATGGGAGCGGGATTTAGTAAGCTTAGCAGTTGAAGCAGGAGCAAAGGCCTGCAAGGATGCAGGAGTTGATAAAGATAAAATCCAGGCTATTTACGGCGGAACAATGTCAGGAGGCTTATTTGTAAGCCAGGAACATATCGGAGCATTGCTGGCTGATTATTCAGGGTTAAAAAACATACCGAGCACAAGAGTCGAAGCAGCATGTGCATCAGGAGGTCTTGCATTAAGACAGGCATATCTTGACATTGCTTCAGGAATGCATGATCTTGTTGTTGCGGGCGGTGTTGAAAAAATGACTGATATCGGAGGAGGAGCAGCAACAAACACTCTTGCAACAGCAGCATCACAGGAATGGGAAGCTGTCCAGGGAGCGACATTTCCGGGCCTTTATGCAATGATTGCAAAACTTCACATGAAAAGATACGGTACAACTGAAAGACAAATGGCACTTTGTGCAGTAAAGAATCATAAGAATGCATTAAACAATCCTAATGCACAGTTCAGAAGGCAAATAACAGTTGAAGGTGTTATGAAATCAACAAGGATAGCAGATCCTGTAAAATTATTTGACTGCTCACCTATTTCAGACGGTGCAGCATCAGTTGTTCTTGCATCAGAAAAAGCAGCAGAAAAATTCTCAAAAAATCCGGTATGGATAAAGGCAAGCGGACATGCAACTGACACATTATCTTTACATGACAGGGAAGATATAACAACATTAAAGGCAACAGTTGAAGCTGCAAAACAGGCATATTCACAGGCAAATTTAAAACCTGCAGATATTGATTGTGTTGAGGTGCATGACTGCTTTACTATAGCAGAAATCTGTGCCATAGAAGATCTTGGGTTCTGCAAAAAAGGAGAGGGAGGAAAATTTGTTGAAAAAGGCAACACTAAAATAAACGGGAAGATTCCGGTAAATACTTCAGGGGGTCTGAAAGCAAAAGGCCATCCTATCGGAGCATCAGGTATTGCCCAGGCAATCGAGGCTGTTCTTCAGCTGAGAAGACATGCAAAAGGACGCCAGGTAGATACCGAATATGCAATGACCCATAATGTCGGAGGAACAGGTGCAACAGCAGTTGTTCATATATTTGGGAGGGAAAAATGACAGTGCCGCAAATTTGGAGAAAGATACCGCAGTTCTATAATCTATATGGTAAAAAATGTTCATCCTGCAATAAACTATATTTTCCTCCGAGAGACATCTGTGTAGAATGCGGGGATCATAAATTAGAAAACTTTAAATTCAGGGGAAAGGGAAATATCATAACCTACACTATTATTAGGACACCTTTATCAGATCCTGAAGGAGAATTAATCGACCGGCCAGCAAGAGAGATTCCCTATATTTTAGCTGTGATAGAATTAGAAGAAGGACCAAGGCTTACTTCTGAGATTGTTGATTGCTCTCCTGATGAGGTTAAGATCGGGAAAAAAGTTGAATCTGTCTTTAGAAAAATCGTTGAAAAAGGCCCGAAAGGAGTAATTCAGTATGGATATAAATTCAGACTCTCAGGATAAAAAGATTATTGAAGAACTTATAACAAAGAAAATCAAATTCTATAAACTCGAATCTATAATAAATGATGAAAAAAGGGCAAATGAGCTTAGATTAAAAGCAATTGAAAAAATTCTGAATAAAAAATTCAGTCATATAAGAAATTATTCTATGTCTCCCCAAAATACAAGACCAAACATAGAGAACATGATCGGAGCAGTCCAGGTTCCTCTTGGAATTGCAGGGCCTCTTAAATTATCAGGGAAATTTGCAAAAGGAAATTTTTTTCTGCCACTTGCAACAACAGAAGGAGCATTGACAGCATCAATAAACAGGGGATGCTCAGTAATAAAAAGATCAGATGGTGCAAATGTAAGGATAATAAAGTCAGGACAGACCCGATCCATATTATTCAAATTCTCTGACATTGGATTGATCCCTGAATTTATTAAATGGTTAAAAGATAATTTTTCTCAGATTAAACAAGTTGCAGAGAGAAAAAGTAATTTCCTTGAATTACAAAAAATCGATAAATTTATTGTTGGAGATACATTATGGTTAAAAATAACAGCAGACTCAAAGGATGCAATGGGAATGAACATGATAACACTTGCTGCAAGAAGTATTGGAGACTATATAGAAAAAAATTATGAAGGGATAAGATTCATTTCTTCATCAGGGAATCTTTGCATGGACAAAAAGCCCTCTGCTGTAAATCTATATGAGGGCCGAGGAAAAATGCTTGTTGCAGATGTCTATATAGATAAAGACACAGTAAAAAAATATCTTAAGGTATCGTCCAAAAAAATAATTGAGGTCAATTACCGGAAAAATATCTTAGGATCAGCACTTGCAGGTTCATACGGGTTCAATGCAAATTTTGCAAACATAATTGCAGCCATTTTTCTTGCGACAGGCCAGGATCTTGGTCATGTTGTTGAAGGATCTCACGGTTTTACAACAATGGAAATCATTGATAAAAAACTTCATGTGATGGTTACATTAAGTTCACTGCAGCTGGGAACAGTAGGTGGAGGCACAAACCTTGAGACACAAAAAGAATGCCTGGAGATGCTTGGTGTCCATGGTTCAGGAAAAGTTCCTGGAGAGAATGCCTCAAAATTTGCAGAAATCGTAGCAGGAACAGTTCTTGCAGGAGAGATTTCTTTAGTAGGCGCGCTTGCAGCAAAACATCTTATAAGAGCACATTTGGAGCACAATAGATAAAAAAAAAGAATCAGGGACTCAATTTTATTACAGTCCCTTAGTGTTTTTTCAAAAACTATATAATTATATTATTCATTTTAACCTTTCATGGCAGAAGCATGCGCAAAAATAATTCTGTTCGGAGAGCATTCAGTAGTCTATGGAAAGCCTGCAATTGCTGTTCCTGTTAAAGAACTTGTGACAAGAGTTCAGATCAAACCATATAAAACTTTATCTGTGATGAGCAGCAGCCCTGAAAATGATCAGGAAAAACTAGAAAAAATTGTTGAACTTATCATAACTTTACTTAAAATCAATAATATCAATATCAGGATAGAGATTGATTCAGATATTCCTATCTGTTCAGGAATGGGAAGCAGTGCATCACTTTCAGTTTCAATAATAAAGGAATTTTCAGATTATTTCAATCTTGAACTATCAAATAAAAAAATATTGGAGATTTCCTACGAATGTGAAAAAATATTTCATGGCAAACCTTCAGGGATTGATAATACAGTAATTGTAGCTGAAAAGCCGATTTATTATGAAAAAAATAAAAAAATTGAATTTTTAGAATTTATTGAACAATATAATATATTAATATGCGATACAGGAAAAAGAACCTCAACAAAAGTAATAGTTAAAGATCTGAGAGATAAGTATGATAAAAATAAAAAAAGATATGAGTATTATTTTAATGAGATGTCAGGAATTGCAAAAAATGCAAAAAAAGCTCTTGAAAAAAATCATCTGGAGATGCTTGGAAAACTGATGATAAAAAATCATGAACTATTAAAAAAACTTGGAGTCTCTTCAAAAGAACTGGACATGCTTGTAGATGCTGCAGTAAAACAGGATGCGCTCGGTGCAAAACTGATTGGTGCGGGAAGAGGTGGGAACATGATTGTTTTGTATGATAAAAATAAGGAACAATTAAAAAAAGCACTGGAAAATAACGGAGCAGAAACTATATTTGAAACTACGATTTGATCCTGAAAAAAAGATTAGGTTTTGAAAAATCATATTTTTTTGGTATCGGGCCTATGATAGGAGTAAGGTATTCTTTAAGGAATTTTTTAGTTACATTATTTCCCTTTTTATTTATGTATTTGTCAGGCAGTTTTCTTTCAAAGACCTCATCTTTTTTAAAATCCGCAACCTTTGAGAGATTGACAGGCTCATAGATCCATTGGTTTTCTGAAAGTGAGATATCCTTCAGTCTTTCAGGAAGATAAGAAACATCATCTTTTACCGTGATAAGTTTTTTTTGTTTTCTTTTTTTCTCTGATTTTTTGATACCTACCATAACACTTGTCTTTTTCTCAACAGCAAACTTTATTGCATATCTTCCTGTCTCATATGCAACCTCTCTATCTGTCATGCATATAACTTCCATGTTTTCTCTCTGACCGTAGCCAAGGGTGCTTGCCCTTACTTTTGTATCAAAAAACTTCAGGTTTTCCAGTTCAAAAAGTTCTTCCTTGATTTTTTCTTTCAGGAAAAAATCAAGAGGTGCTGAGGAAAGTCTTGGGGTGTATATGTATTCATCACTCAGTCTTGTTGCATTAAGTTCTTTTCTTGCGATCTGAGCAAAATATTCTCCTTTTTTATTTATTATGCCTTCTGATACAGCAACAACTGTGCCTCTTCCTTTTGCAAGGTTCTCAATATGCTTTGCAATAACCTGTTTGCAGAAACTGTCAAGATTTACAGGCCTTTCAGGAAAATAAATAAGATCAGCACCGCCTGCAGCAGCAGCAGCAGCAAGCCAGCCTGCGTTTCTTCCCATTGTAATAAAGACAGCAATACCCGGACTTGCATTAAAGCTTTCTCTTAAATTCATTGCTTCAAGTGCAACCTTTTTTGCTGAGGTTCCGTAGCCCGGGGAAAAATATGTTCCCATAAGATCATTGTCAATAGTTTTCGGGATATGGATGCATCTCAGATTAATATCAAGGTCATGGGCTTTTTTAATAATTCTTGAGAGAATAAGTGCTGTACCGTTTCCGCCATGATAAAATAAATAATTGATTTTGTTTTTTTTGAGTTGTTTTACAATTTTTGTAAACTGTTTATCATCAGGCAGCCGTCTTCCGCTTCTTAAAGAAGCACCGGGCATATTTGAGATTTTTCTTAATGTGCTTCTGTCAAGATCTAATATATTGATTGATCTTTTGAACAGAGAATCATAGACAAGACCTTCTGTTCCGTCCCATATACCAGAAATCTTACCTATTTTTTCAGATTCTTTTGCCTGGTCATATATTCCGAGGATTGCAAGATTCATTACAGATGTTGCTCCCCCTCCCATAAGATATGCGATGTTTAACTTATCCATAAATAAAAGTAATTCTCAAAGATATATAAAATTTGTTTATGAAAGTATGAGCTAACAGGGCAATGTCCAAAGGAAAATTTCAGTCGGAAAAATGATTATTATATCACATGACTAACAGCTAATGTGTTTTTTCTCATGAATTTTTCTGTATATTAATTCCACAAAATGGACTTGATTATTAAGAAAAGTGCATTATCACATCCCAAAAATCACATTTCCATTTTTGTATACTAATATATTAATGAGTAAAAAAACGAAAAATATTTAAAGTGCAAAGAAAATGAATGTATTATCTAAATGGTTAAAGAAAAAAAATCTGGCAAAAGAGGAAATAGTATTATGTCTCACAACCATGTATTTTTGCTTGTTCTTGGAATAATTGCTGCAGGGATTGTGTTTTTTGTTATAACAAATCTGCAGATATCTGAACCCGAGACAGAGACACCCGGAACTGTAGTAGATACTGACAAGGATTACATTGAGATGACCGGGCTTGAGATTGCTGAAAAGAACCTTGAGTTTATCGAGAGCATGAGAAAAGATGATGGTGGCTATTATTATATTCAAACTTGTGGAGGAGAAAAGAAAGAATCATATATTCAATCAAATGCATGGGCTTTAATGGCATATGCAAGTCTTTATAGTGCTACTAATGATGAAGCATATAAATCCGCTTTTGAAAATGAATTTGATATAGTTTTAAGTAACAAGAAAGAAGATCCTCAATATACGATGTGGCTCTCGACCCAAATAGATGAAGCTTATGAAGCTACAAAAGAAGATGATTATTTTGACTTTGTTTATAGAGCAGGAGATCATTTATTATCCTTAGTTTCTCCCAATTCCGTTAAAGATTCGATGACTGCTGCATTGGCATCAAGAACAACAGCTCTTGCAGCAAGAAGACTGCAGGAAAACAATTATTTACCGGAATTAAAACTAAAATTAATTGAATTATCTGAAAAATATCTTGTCAGAGCAAAAGAACTTATCTCTCAGGAATCCTCCATTGCTAAAAGGAAAGACAATAAATTCAATATGGGATCCTGCTGGGTTCAGTCTGCTAAATTAGAACTGTTTAAAACTACTGGAGAGAAATTTCATGTTAATGAAATCAATAATTATTTTGACCAGATGAAACTTGTATCTTTGTTGAGTGACCAGGAAATTTTTGATAAGACTAATCCGACTGCAATACAACCTTGTATTGAGGTGATGTTAGAATTATCCAGGAAAAATCTAGGGTCATATGAAGATGATGCAAAAGAACTTCTAAATAAATACTTATTGAAAAATTGGGACAATGAAATTAATCCAATATGCCAGGGCAGTAATGGGTATATACTAACTTCAAAGGATAAGAGAATGACTCTTACAGAATCAGCCTATTTTACATATTTATTTTCAAATTTCGAAATTCGTTCATCAAATTTTAATGTGGGGAAAAAATAATGAAAAATAAATTTATCTGGTCTATTTTAATATTTCTTTCCTTTGTATTAATTTCAAATAGTTCGTTTGCTCTGAC